>JABFRB010000049.1 GCA_013141385.1 Bacteroidales bacterium
ACGAAAAGTCGTCTTTAAACCTGCCTGAAAATTCTATTATGTTTTCCCCTGTAAACTTCATGCGTTCTATGGTTAGAATGCAAATCTAATAATAGTATTTAAATAAACACCTCAATTATTTAATTTGAAAATTGCATAAAATCGAGTGCAATCATTATCAAATTGCCAAATTTCCTCATTTTCAAATTCTCAAATTCTCTCATTGCCAAATTTCCTCATTTTCAAATTCTCAAATTCTCTCATTGCCAAATTCCCTCATTTTCAAATTGATTAATTATTTCACCGCCCTTAAATGCCTCCTTTGGTATAAATACCCACCAACTAAAAAGTAGAAAATACTGAGCAATGTAAGTGTGATGATTTCGGGAAGGATATCCCTTATACCCAAATTCATCACCATAACCTTGTTTATTGCATTAACTGCATGGGTTGAGGAGATGAGTCCATTTAATCCAAAGTCGAACGTTCCTATGGAGAAAAGGGGTGTTGCTTGCACTGGGAACATCGAACCAGAAAAGAACATAAAGAGGAACAACGGGAAAGTTCCAATAACCACCACCTGCGTTATATTCTTACAAAAGGCTGCTAGAATTATGCTGAATGCTATAATCGATATGCAGGTTAGTAGCATAATCAGCAGTAAAGCCCAAAAATCTCCCTGCCCATTAAACCCAAGGCTGATAGCCGTAAAATAGGTTATTACTACTGATATCGCTCCAATTAATATCTGCACCGAGCTTAACCCACCAATGTAGGTAAAGGTTGAAACCTTAGCCATCTTAAGCCTTTTAATTGTCCCCGATTCAATATCTACAACAAATGCAATGGTGGCAGTGTACATCAGCATAACAATTGCGAATATGATGAGGCCAGGAACTGCCATATCAAAATCGTTCAGCTCCGATGATTTCCCAAGTGGAATCTCCTTAAACTCGAATGGCTCCTTTAAACCTTGCTTTTCGAAATAGTTCTTGTACAAATAGTCCTGGATGAATACGCCAGCCATTAGGTATCTCCAATTTGTTACATCACCGGAAAACTCTATGGGTATCTTCATCTCCGCATTTGAACCCTTCTGAGCCAAAGTGGATGAGAACTGCTCGGGGAAAATTAGCAGTAAGTCCGATTTTTTCTGTTTCAAGGTAGATGTTGCGGAATCTCTGCTTGTAACATCAGAAAAAACGAGCATTTGCCCACTTTGATGCTTCATTGAATCGATAATCGATTTACTGTAAAAAGTAGTTACGCCCGATTTACTATCAATTGTACCCTTATCGATATTAAGAACTTGTACCCTGTAGCTATACCCGCTACTTTGGATAATCATTGGGTAGATAAAAACAAAGAATGGTGCTGTTATTAATGTCATAAGCAGAATCCAGAAACTCCTGAATTGCTCACGAATATTTTTTAGGAAGATATTGTAGAATTTCATTGGTATGTGTGTTTGAATATCATTTTTAAACAAATTTGATAAGAGTTCCGAACTCTAGGGTTTAATCCCTTAGCTTCTTTCCTGTTAACCGGATAAAAACATCCTCTAGGGTATTCTCCCTAATCTGAACCTGTTTAATGTTGATATTATTTGCCGATAACCTATTCATTATCTCAGGAAGCAGCTCAAGGCATTGCCTCGATTTTATAAGTAACCTATTCGATTCAGCAGTTAAATTTCCATTCATATCTTTTAATATCGATATTGCTTTTAGGGGCGATTCCTTATCATCCGGCAGGGTGAGCTCAAGGATATTTCCCTCGCCATTATGCTTCTTCAGATTCTCAGGCGTATCCGTAAGTAGTAGCTTACCATTATCGATAATCGCAACGCGTTGTGCCAACCGCTCCGCCTCATCCATGTTATGGGTGGTTAGGATAATCGTTTTCTTTGCCGTAAGCATGTGGATATAATCGCGAACCATAACCCTGCTTTGTGGATCAAGCCCTGCCTCGGGCTCATCGAATATCACAATTTCGGGATCGTGAACCAGCGCAAGGCATATATTTAATCGCCTCTTCATACCGCCCGAAAGGGTTTTTGCAAGCTTATTCCTTTTATCATACAAGCCCATATCGAAGAGTAGCTTTAGGGAGTTCCTTTTGGAATTGGCACTTGCAATATTGTACATTGCACCCATAAAGGTTAGCTGCTCCAAACAGGTCATCATAGGCCAAAAGATATTATCCTGTGGGCAAAGACCCACCGTTCGGCTTGTGCTATGGTTATTATCTATCCTATTCCCGTTAACCAAAACCTCGCCCGAGGTGGGGGAGAGAAGCCCGCATATCATATTTATTGATGTACTTTTCCCAGCACCATTCGGGCCAAGGAACCCGAAAATCTCGCCCCTATTAATAGTTAAATTCAGATTATCAACAGCCACTAACGATCCAAAGCTTTTGGATAGATTTTTAGTTTCAATTGCGTATTGGGTGGTCATATTCAATTGGTTTTTATAGTTGATGCTATATTAAATAAACCCCAACCCCTTAAAGTAAGGGACTATAACAGATTTTACAAGTTAGTTTTATATTTTCATTTTTCATTAATCATTTTTCATTCAATTTACAATGCTCTAGGGGTTTTATAACCGAATTAGACTCTTTCAGGTCTTGTAGACTCTGAAAGGTCATTGCAAATACTCACTATTATCGCGGACTCACTTACATCAAATACAACTATCGCATTTTGCGATACCTGATCGTAATTTATTTGAAGGGGGTGAATTACGGCTGTTTCAAATATCCTATCAAGAGTATTCATTTTACCATCATACTTTTGGATAAGCAAATGTGGTAAAATAATTTGAAAATTAGGCAATAAATCGATGTGTCAATTAATCAATGTGCCAATGTTTTAATATGCCAATATGCCAATGTTTAACTCCACATTGTTTAATTGCTCAATTGGCATATTGTCTCATTGTCCCATTGCCTCATTTCTTCAAATACTCCTTAAACAGCTTCTCAAACTTTTCAACCTTGGGGTTTATAACCATCTGACAGTATGGTTGCTTGGCATTGTTCTCGAAATAATCCTGATGGTAGCCTTCAGCCTTATAAAAATTCCTCAAAGGCTCAATTAGGGTAACAATAGGATCACTCCAGATACCCGATTTGTTAAGCAAGTCCTTAACCTCTTGGGCAACCCTTTTCTGCTCATCGTTACTATAGAAAATAACCGAACGGTACTGCGTACCAATATCCGCCCCTTGGCGGTTAAGCATGGTTGGATCGTGGGTTTTAAAGTAAATCTCAAGGATTTTTGCAAGGGGGATAACTGAAGGATCGTAAACCACCTGTATAACCTCGGCATGACCCGTTTCGCCAGTGCAAACCTCATTATAGGTAGGATTCTCTGTATGTCCACCCGAATAGCCCGAAGCTACGCTAATTACACCATTCACCCGGCTATATATTGCCTCTATGCACCAGAAACAGCCAGCACCTAGGGTTATTGTTTCGCATTTTGATGTAGGTTCCATATATTCTTTTTTTGTTTTTCCTTGGCCATTGACCTTTAGGGTTAATAGCGTAATAATTAGCATGAAAATTATTGTTACCCTACCTTTTATCATTGCATCAATTTTTTTCAATTAACAAGTAGTATTCATGGTTTGTTCACGTTCCGCAAATTTTAAAGGTTTAAACACTTTTTGTGAAGCCGAATAATATCAGAAATTGAAATTTTCGTAACTATTCAGCATTGGACGAAATAAAAACCACGGAGACATAGAGAACATAGAGAGGCACAGAGATGATTATTCAAAAAGATATTTGTATTCTATGCCATTAAACAATTTGCCAAGTTGTTTAATGGCTATTTTCCTGTAACTAGTGAAACAACTATTGAAATAAAACTCTGTGATCTCCGTATCTCAGTGGTGAATAGTTACAAATTTTCTTTGGTCACATAAAAAGACACTTTCGCATTTAAAATGATATTATTAATCAATTAAAAATAATAGTTAAACAAAATAGTGATACGTTTAGCTAACAAATTAGACAATAAACGTAACTTTGTATAAATAATTGTTCTTTAATAGGATACAAGCCAAAATGGTTGAGAGATTATGGTTTCATTTTGTTTATAGATGGTTGGTTGTTGAGATACAAAAGATTAAAACGGGTGAATGTTAGAGTGAGTTTATGTGAATTTTTTGGCCCACAATTTTAAGAAGTTTGAGATTTTCGTTTAAATATTATTAGCAATTTTTTGCATTCCAAATTCGAATAGGTAGAATCTAGAAACCACCTTAGAAAAGGATGATTACTAATATAAGCCAAAATCGATAAATGTATGTTTTGTCTAACATAAAACCAATAGAATGAAAGCATCAACCAAGTTAGCTAGTTTATTGTTCCTAATTATTGCAGCAATTAATGCTTTAGCACAAACAGGATCGAAAAGTAAAACATCTTATCCTCATTTAGCCACTACAGGAGGATTTTCCCCTAGTTCTTCGCAACTTATATTCATTCCACTAGCAGGTTTTGATATTACCTTTAGATGAGCTGGATTCAGAGCAAATAATCAGCTTTTAAGAACTTCACCAAAATTTGATATTAATGGTTATTCAAAACCAATTGAGTTGGTGCTAGCTATTCCTAATCCGAAGGAAAACAATTCCAATATTTTGCTAGGTATTACATTTTACATATGAACAATTACAAACCTTTATGTACAAAAAAAAACAAAACAGATGACGAAAATTTGGACTAAAAAAACACAAGAAGAAATAAAGGAAATCGTATTCGATGCACTTAATAAGAATGTGGATTACGACAAGAAAAATATACTTGGTTTACCCGCTTCACGCTTAGATGAAAAGGTATTCAATCATGACGTTTCTTTTTTAAAAGAGGCTCCTTATATGTCTGCACTTTCACAAAACCCTAACCACATTGGTTGTCATACTTTGGGCAAATCCGAACCTTTCTTTAAGGGTACACATGCCATTGAAAAAGAATTGATAGGGATATGTGCATGCGATATTTTGAAAGGTAATTATGATGAACAAGATGGCTACGTAGCATCTGGCGGAACCGAGGCGAATATTCAAGCCATTTGGATTTACAGAAATTATTATCAGAATGAATTTTCAGCTCATCATAATGAAATAGCTATTGTTTGTAGCGAGGACAGTCATTATTCTATAGACAAGGCTGCAAACCTCTTATTGTTGGATATTTATAAAATTCCTGTAAACAATGATACAAGAGATTTTAGTAATAAGAGCGTTGAAAAAACCTTGGAGAGGGCAAAAAACGATGGTAAAAAATATTTCATTATTGTTTGTAATTTGATGACAACAATGTTCGGATCTGTAGATGATATTGAAAAACTTACAAATTCTTTAGAAAAACTGTCTTGTGAATTTAAACTTCATGTTGACGGAGCTTTTGGAGGATTTTATTATCCATTTATCAATGAAAACAGCCAGCTAACTTTCCAAAATCCTGCAATTACTTCCTTTACACTTGATGCCCATAAAATGGCTCAATCTCCTTATGGCACTGGAATTTTCTTAATTAGAAAAGGTTATATTAAATATGCAAATACTCAAGCCAGCTATGTTGAGGGGACAGATTATACACTAATAGGGAGTAGATCAGGGGCAAATGCCATTGCTGTTTGGATGATTTTATCTAAAAATGGACCTCATGGTTGGCACGAAAAAATATTCATTTTACAAAAAAGAACTGACTGGATGTGTAAATCTCTAAAAGAATTGGGAATAAAATACTATCGAAACCCAATGTCAAATATAATAACTATTAGAGCAGAATATATCAATCGTGAAATAGCTGTTAAGTATGGATTAATTCCCGATGATCATTTGAACCCAAAATGGTTTAAAATTGTAATAATGAACCATGTTTCTATTGAGAAACTAGCTTTACTTGTTGAAGAAATTAGGAACACTGTACACAATAAATCAGAACTTATAGCGAACCGACATGCCACGCATGAAACCCCAGTTGAACGACATTCCGGCAGATTAATCTATGGGCAGATCAATGGTATTTTTGTTCAGTAACAGAAATATTGGAGGTAGGCATAACATGTATGAACTGCTTTCAGCGTATTTTCAATTATGCTTTTAGTCTTTTGCGGTTCGTAAAAAGTCTTAGAAATTCCATTCTGCCCCACCGCCATGAGGTAGTCTATTCCGGTCTTACCAGATTTATAAACAGCCTACTGCTAGTGCGGATTTGCAAATCCATGCTAGCATTAAGGGCAATAAATAAAGCAATAGGAAATAAAACTAAAGCAAGAGAAATAAAGTTTTTGTAGTTTATTGGTTTGATTTATTGAGTTTAATAAGCACGATAATAAACCCATGCTAGCCGATAATATAATATTTAGAGCCTATCCATATAGTCACCCGATTGCGTCATTGCGAGCGTTTTTTGCGAAGCAATCTACTTATTTTCAACATAAAGATTAGTTTCGCTGAACTTGCAAACTCGGTTGTTTCACTTCGTTCGCAATAACAAGTTTATGAACAGATTCTACTCAGTACAGCTTTGAGCCTTTATGGCTATGAATTGTTTTAAAATTCACCCTTAACTGCTAGCTAATTTTATTTACCTAACAAGCATCAATAGCTTTGATTTGTTCTAACCTAGCTATAAACGAAAAACCAGCTAGATTATTGAATTCAGGCTGGTTTAACCCTAACTTAGGTTGCTAGATGCTGGATACTAATTGCTAGATGCTAGTTACTAGTACCCAGTAACCATCAGCTTAAACCTCGCTTGGAAATTACACTGATACAAGAGCTTATTATCTGCAACAATAAACAAACTGAATATATTTACACGCATATTAACCCCTGTGGTTTACAGAAAATTTAAAATCCTTATGAAAATATATAAAATATAGTAACTTTGAATAAATTGTACTAAAAGGTTTGTATATAAATTTATAAAATATTTACAGGTATGTTTTTGATATATATACAAATAAATTGGACATTATTTAAAAAAAAATAAAAATTACATGCTATGGCAAGAAACAATTTTGAAATTATTAGAAATGCTGGCTTTGATGCAACTGTGCATTTTTCATTAGGAGCAATTACCGATTTGATTAAACATGCAATGCTACAGGGAATGATACCAAAAGGTTTTTCTCAAGACACTGAAGATGTAACATTCTCACCTCCTACTATTATTGCAGATTTAGTTAACGGTAACCCCATTCCAATTCCTCAAGATATAGAGGTAGATGATGAAAATGATAATAAGGTTCCTTTACAAGATCCGGTTTATCCTCAGGATCGTCAGGAGCAGGACATTCTTTTAAAAGTTAGCATGGAAGTTAAAATCAATTCAACTGACCTCATGCTTCAGCTACTCGATGTAAATATAATTAACACCACCATAGAGTTATTACTGCGCCCATACTTTTCGCCATCCGATGGTATAGGTTTTATCCGTTATAATTTTCAGTTAAATATTGTATCAACAGAACCAAACGTATTAGATTCTAATATTCATACAACTTTATTAGCACCAAAAATATTATCGGCCTTTTACCCAGTTATTGTTGATTTAATTGGCAAATTAAAACTTCCTATCCCAGAGATTGAAGGATTGAAAGTTACAGCTATTCGGATATGGCCGAATTTAGATAATGATGAGCCAACAACGTTTAGTATTGGTTTTGGAGGCGAAAATCCTAAAGCAGAAAACTTATTGGGACTCCTTGATAATGGGGACGATTTGATGATTACCATTGGGAAAAAGCTATTTGATCAACGAGTTACAAAATTTAGCGATGACAACTACCCAAGTTCATCCTATAACCGTGACGAAAAACGTACTGAAACAGTTAAGTCTGTTAAAATCAGCTTGGGGGATGATCAATTATATTTGAAAGCAAAAATTGATATCGATGATCATGATGCTGGTCTTCTCGAACCAAGCTCCGCAGAAATTACAGTAAGTGGTCCTTTGTATCTTACTCTTAGCGCAAATGGGTTGGAATCAAAATTAAATGCAGATGGAAGTGACCTAGATGTAGATATTGATACTAATTGGTTTTTTGATCTTACACGAGTATTTTTGGATATAATTACCCTTGGTCTTGCTGAAATTGGATTTACTCCAGGAATAAATGATGCTGAAGATAATGTGCGTGATTCAACTTCTGATAAAATAGCCGAAGGATTCAAAGATGCATTGCTAGGAGCTTACCCATCGGGTTTAGAATTTGCTGGGAGAAATATTTTTTATACCCGCGAAAGCTTAGTATTATGGAGCGCCCCAGGCTGTTTAATTATTAAAGAAGATATAATGATGTTGGGCGGTGCTGCAAGGGGCGGTATAAAACACGCTCCCAGAAAAGACTTAACCATTTGTGCAACACATCACCCTCATAATAATATTAAAACGTATGGTTTACGTGGGAAAAATGAAGCAAATGATAATCTGGCATTTTCATTAAAGAGAGAGAGAGCAACAAGTCAATGGGTGGATAAAAAATTCTCAGTTGAAGGCATGGAGCTAATAAAAAGAACAGCAAAAATAACCATAGACGGAAAAGAGCAGAAACAGACTACTCTATACTTAAGAGACCATTACAACAAGAAAGAGGAAGGAATTGGAGATAATACTAAATTCGATAATCTACTTCAACAGGAATACTTTAATCCAGAAAACTCTGATTATGCCATTGCAAATGAATGGGAGCCATTAACAACCAATAAGCGTTACGGATTTAATAATGAGAACGAATTAGTGGAATTATAATTAATCATTGTTGTTCGATGAAATTTTGAATGTAATCAGTAATAGAATGTTTATTAATATTACGCTCCTCTGCAGCTTTTCAAGCGGTAGCATCGCGAAAATATTTGTAGAGAAAGAGATAACTAATAGAGATATAAGCCCTGTAAGGGCGTAATATTTTTCAAAACCTTGTTGTTAATATATTTTATGAGATTGCATTTATTTTTATCGAACAGCAGTGATAGTATATATTGCCCAACAAGCGTTTGACTCGTCCTAAAAAAAGTTTACAGATTAATACTTAAATCCGAGGTTAGATTTACCATTAAAAATTAATCCTGAGATTGGTTTACAATGATAGGATTCTTTTTGTAATAATTATTCCATAATCTATTTGTTTTTAAACTTTGTTGATGAACCTAGCTTGGGTAATGATTTCCGATACTCATATGATGCCTATCCTCGTTGTAAAGATACACTGCACGGGATAGAACAACCTTTGCATCACCTATTGATTCTACAGGGCTATCACTAAGGTACTCATTTTTTAGTATACCATTCAATCTCTCGGCGATTGCATTCTCCAATGGGTCCCCATTCTCAGTCATGCTTATTTGAATGCGGTAATCCTGCAATAGTTTTACGTAGTCATGCGAGCAGTACTGCACACCTCTGTCCGAGGGGTGAATTAGCCTCGGATGACCCTCTGGCTTCTCAAAGGCCTGAGAGGACCATCCGCAAAGCCTGTATCGTCTCCACGGTTTCTAGCGTTTGAGCCACATGGTAGCCCACCACTTTACGGGAGAACGCATCGGTTATAAAGCTGATGTATACATGGCCTCCGTTGATTCTCCAGTAGGTGATGTCGCTTACCCAGAGCTGGTTCGGCGCTGTTGGGGTAAATCCATGGATCAGGTTGGTGTATTTTCTGAGCCAATGATGCGATTGGGTGGTTTGTACCCGCCTCTTCCTCTTTCTTACCAGCATATGATTGGCTGACAGCAAATCGAACAGGGCATCCCTGCCCAGCCTAATCTGGTGCTCCAGCATAAAGGGTTGAAGCCTACCGTAGAGCTTACGCGTACCCATCCTTCTGTGATTCTCACGGATCGTGGAGACCGCCCTCAGCTTCGAGGGAACAAATTTCTCATTTGAAAAATATATTAATCAACAATTTGAAAAAAAGTAGAATCCTACTGACATAAGGTTGTCATATCACCATATTACCTTTGCTCAAAAAAAATATGAATACAAAAGTAATTACAGCAGTTTTATTTCTTGGAAGTCTTATAGGTTGCAGTCCGGAAGGACAAAAACAAGTGAAAGTTCAATCTTCAAAAGGGCAGGTTGTTGAGTTAGCACCTTTCATTCTGAAAAATGGGGTAACAGAAGTAAGCCTTCTTGATGCATCTGAAACATTACAAAAAGAATTTTTAGTCAAACAAACTGGTTTTATAAAAAGGGAACTTGTAAAAAAACTTACTGGCGAATACATAGATATAGTTTATTGGACCAGTCAGGAAAATGCAGATAGAGCTAGCCAAAATGCTATGAATAGTCCAGTGTGTTTTGCCTATTTCCATTTAATGAAAGAAGCCGACCAAAATGATCCCAATGCAGGTGTTTCACATTTTGTAATTATTAACGAGTATTAGTTGGCAATACATAATACAGATAAATGGAAAAAACATTGGTAAATAAAGAATATCTGCTTGAGAAATTTCCAGGAAAAGGCGGTTGGACTTATGCTGCAATTCCGGAAGTTTTGCAAGACAAACATTCTCCTTTTGGTTGGGTTAAAGTGAAAGGCAGCATTGACAATTATGAATTTAAAAATTATCATTTAATGCCCATGGGAAACGGGTCACTTTTTTTGCCGGTTAAAGCAGATGTAAGAAAAAATATTGGTAAAAAAGAAGGTGATTGGATAAATGTTGTTTTATATGCGGACAATGCGCCTACAGAAATACCTCAAGAATTATTGATTTGTTTAATGGACGACCCAACCTCTCATAAAGTATTTTTAAGTTATTCCGATGGTGAGCAAAAGGCATTTATTGATTGGATATATTCAGCTAAAACTGACGACACAAAAGTTGAACGCATTGTCAAAACACTTAATAAACTTGCAAAACAGCAAAAATTTTACGATAAATAAACAACATGAACGTAAATCTAAAAAATGCATCAATTGTTGGAATTATACCAGCAATTTTGGAAGGAATATTGATTTTTTCTGTTGAACCTACAATTAATTTATGGCTTTTATCCCAAGCCATCCTATTTTGGTTCACCTGTGGCTTCGTTGTTTATTTGGTAGATGTTGGTTTGCCGAAAATTATTAGTGGAATTCTATTCACTATGTTTTTAAGTTTACCTTGGTATATTGCTGAATCGGTTTCAAAAGACAAACCTGAACATTTAGTACCTTTGATTCTTGCAAGTATTGTTTTGGGAATTATAATAGGAATTGCATCAAAGAAATTGAATAAGACGAATGAAAAAAACAAATAGCTACCAGCAGTAATTTAATACAACTCCATAATGATTGGCAACATCAAAATTTTAAATACAGAAATTCTCTCGGACAATTAGTATATACTTAGAAAGATAACTTATGAGTATTCAAAAAAAAGACGGATCCAAACAAACTCAAAGCCGCGAGGCCTACGACAGGGGCAACGGAGCAACTATTTTGCTTTATAATAAATTATTGAAAATCGTAATTCTTACGAGACAATTTCGGCTTCCAACCTATGTAAACGGAAATGAAAATGGAATGTAAATCGAGGCTTGCGCAGGGTTATTGTACAAAGACAATGTCGAAGATTGCATAAAAAGAGAAACCGAAGAAGAAACAGGTTATAAAGTTACCGATGTCCACAAAATATTTGAAGCATATATGTCGCCAAGTTCTGTAACAGAAATAGTTCATTTTTTTATTACGGAATATTCAAAATCAATGAAAATTGGCGAAGGTGGCGGAGTTGAACACGAAGAGGAAAATATCGAAGTTCTAGAAATGGAAATAGAAAAAGCAATGAAAATGATAGAAACAGGAGAAATTAAAGATGGGAAAACAATCATGTTACTTCAATATATAAAACTTCAAAACCTAATCTAAATGGGAAACAAAAAATCATTATTAATTTTAGTTGCCGGACCTTACCGGTCTGGAACAAAAGACATTCCAGAACTAATTGAAGCAAATGTCAGGGCGATGAACGAAATGGCATTGGAACTTTATAAAATGGGACATTTGCCGGTTTTGGGTGAATGGTTTGCGTTACCCATAATAGAAACGGCTGGTTCTAAAGAAATTGGCGACAAAATATTTAATGATATTTTTCATCCAATTGCAGTGAAACTTATTGACCATTGCGACGCTGTTTTAAGAATTGGAGGGATTTCATCAGGCGCAGACGAAATGGTAAACATCGGAATGCAAAAAGGGAAAATAATATTCAAAAGTAAATCAGAAATAGACAAACTTCTCTAAAAAAACAAATATGAACATGATAAATATACCGAAATTCAAATTGATTGGTCTTAAACTCGGCAACAAAACAACTAACGAAAACGGACAGTCAGGCATTGACTGTGGTAACTTATGGCAAAAGTTTGAGACAGAAAATTTTGCAGAAAGAATACAAAACAAAGTAAGTAGTGAAATTTACGCAGTCTATTACAACTATGATGGCGACTATACCAAACCGTTTTCATATTTTATTGGCTGTAAAGTAAAAAATAATTCTGAAATACCTCATGGTATGGACAGTTTAGTAATACCCGCAGGAAATTATTCAAAAGTAATTGCTAAAGGGAAAATGCCTGATTGTATCACTAATTCTTGGAAAAAAATTTGGAGTTCCAATATAGCCAGAACTTATCAATTTGACTTTGAAATTTACGATGAACGAAGTAAAGATTGGAGCAATGCGGAAGTAGACATTTTCGTTTCTTGTAACTAAAAAAAATGAAATTGCTTGACCGACAAAATAGAACAACGAACCGCTAACAAAGGCTATATGCAATAAGGATTTCAGTGGTAATTCAAGCGTTTTGACCCGCTCAAACTTTGGTGTCGGTGGACAGGAAAGTAGCCCGCAATTCCTTACTGCATATAGCCTCGGCCGTTACCAGCAAGGTAATCTGTACAACGGCGGAAGCACTTTCCATACAACGAAACGAAAAAGAAAGAAGAAGCCCACGCACAAAAGCAGAGTATGTGAGCCCTTTCCCTGTATGCCTCCCGTCGCTGCCATACACAGCTTTTCTTTCCCCCGCTCGCTTTGTCGGAATGTTTTCAACCAGTTCCGATTAAGCAACCTGTTTATTAATAATTTTTTAACCTAAATAAACAATTAAATAATACAATTGTTAATAAATTTGTCCCCATTTTAAACAATGAACTAAAAAAGGAAATATGAGTAAAATTTTGATAAATTGGACAGATACTTATTCTATCGGGTATTCTGAAATTGACAATCAGCATAAGAAACTCGTGGAAATGATAAATGTGCTGTATAACGCATTTTCGCAAGGAGCGGTTGAGAATGTAATCAGAGATATTTTAGATGAGATGATTAAATATACTGACTATCATTTCAAAAATGAAGAAAAATATTTTGAAAAATACGCCTATTCTGATGCCCAAGAGCACATTAAACAGCATGAAGAGTTTGTATTAAAGGTGACTGATTTTTACCAAGAGTATAATAGAGGTAGCGAAACGCTTACTTATGATATAATGCATTTCCTGAGAGATTGGCTTTTAGAGCATATTAAAGATTCGGATAGAAAATATAGCAGTGAATTTCAGGAAAAGAGTATTGTTGAATTATAAGTAATTAATATCTAATCACTACCAGACTATTAATACATTATAGGCAGTTTGATTACTATAAAAAATTTGAATCCCTAAATTAAGTAAACATGATTAACGCATATACTCCATTTGCCGCTTCTCTATCAAGAATATTTCAAATGGATGTTAAGAATATCGACAGTAATGAGGTACTGCAAAAATCATTTGATGAGCTATTATCACTACCCTGGTCGTTGTTTCAAACAAATACTTCCTTCTCTTTTATTAAAGAAAATAATGAATTTAAACCCGTTAGGCAAAATACTAATTCTGAAACATGTGCTAAATGCAAAATTGATGATTCTGGTCACTGCTTATGTAAAACGGCTTTTTCTCTTAAAGAAATAACTTTTTGCAATAATGAACGCCAACATTTCCAGATTGGAAAAGTCAACCTGAAGGAATCTGGTCATTATTGTGTTCCCCTAATTTGGCAAGATGAAATGTATGGAATTTTCATTCTGAATGCCAATCAGGACTTAGTACAGAATGACTTCGAAATAGAGTTTTTTAAAGCCGCAACAAATGCGATTGCAAATATTGTTGGCAACAAAAGATTTGAGGAAGAGCTGCAAATCAAAGCCCAAAAACAGAATGTTCTTAACCAAAAATTATTTGCTCAAAGCCTCGAAATTGACCAAAAGAATTTAGAAATTGAGGAGTACAATAAAAAATTACTTGCTTTAAACGAGGAGCTATCTGAAAAGAAAATAATTATTGAAAAAGCGCATAAGAATATTCTCAGCAGCATTGAATATGCAAAAACAATACAGGATGCACTACTAACGAGTAAAGAGTTAATAAATTCTTGGATTTCTGAATATTTTATCTTTTTTAAACCTAAAGAAAAAGTAAGTGGAGATTTTTACTATATAAATAAACTTGATGATAATTTAATTTTTGCAGTTGGCGATTGTACAGGACATGGTGTTCCTGGTAGTTTTCTTACAGTGCTTGGAATTACCTATTTACAAGATATTGTTAAACGAAGAGAAACTTACAATCCAGGTGAAATGCTGAATATGCTGCGACAGCGGATTAAAGAAATTTTTAAATCTTTCGGTTCTAATAATAGAAACGGATTGGATATAGCATTATGTTCCATCAATACAAAAACAAATGTTCTGCAATATGCAGGTGCAAACAATCCATTATATATTATTCGTAATAATGAACTTATTGAATATAAAGCAACAAGGAGCCCTATTGGCTTCTATCCAGTGGAAAGAACATTTGAAAATAATGTGATTAATTTAGAGAATGATGACCTTATTTACATATTCTCCGATGGATTTCAAGATCAATTCAGTGGAAATAACAACGCAAAGTTTACTCCAAAACGGTTTAGAAAAATGCTCTTAGATATTCACAAAATGCCATTACCAAAACAAGAAGAAATTATAACAGATACTTTGCAGCAATGGCAAAATGATATTGCGCAACTTGACGATATTACAATAATGGCGTTAAAATGGGAAATGTAATACAAATTAAAAGTTATCTATCTGATTAATAAACAATAATATGATTACGGAATTTTTGAAATGGGATAATTCGTTTAGCGTAAAAGTTAAAGAAATTGATGATCAGCACAAAAACCTTGTGAACATGTTAAATGAATTATATTCAGCTTTTATGAATAAAGCGCACGAAGACAAGATTGAGAAAATAGTATCATCATTGGTCGATTATGCTGTATATCATTTTAAAACTGAAGAAAAATACTTTCATCAGTTTAAATATCAGGATACTGAAGAGCACATTTTTGAACATAATGAGTTTAAAAAGACAGTATCACATTTTCAAGAGAAATTAAAGAAAAATAAAACAGCTCTTACTTATGAAGTAATAAATTTTCTTAGAGATTGGTTACAGAAGCATATTGCGGTTAGTGATATGAAATATAGTAAGTGTTTTGTTGATAATGGGCTTAAATAACCCCACTATTTAGTCAGATTGAAAAAAAGACCATTGCATAAGAACAAAACCCAATTGCGATGAATCAATATGTCTTTGTAGGTCATCAATCGTGAATTGCGAACGCCTAATCGTTTGTTGAAAATTCATAATCGACAATTTCAAACTCCCAAATGCAACCAACCACGGAAACGTTGTACCCCATTAGAATAGACACCAAATACATAAATTATGAACATAGAAAAAATAAAGAATTATAATCAGAAAATGCTTGCAGTTTTTAGTACAATGATTGTAACAGCTGCTGGAATCGGTCTTATATCCTTGATAATATTTATAATCTCGGGATTGATTCCAAATAAAAGACCAACAACAAATACATTACTCGCAGACGATAAAGTTGAAGAGTTAAAAAAGGATAGTCTTAGACAACAAATTATCTCGTATGATACGCCTAGACTTGTAGATACATTGAACCTCATATATTTATTACCTGTCAATGTAAAGACTCTTGAAAAACCCGAAGAAATGGATAAGGAAGTAATCGAACTATATGACATGGACTACAAAATGAGTTCTGGGCGAAAATTTTCAGGTAAAAGATTTTATGGAGCCTTTAATAATCTGATTGTTTATGATTATAAAAATAGTACATCTTTCAAGATTAGTGATTCAAGATTTATTGGCACTGATTTGTCCTTTGAATATTTTGACGATGAAATAATAATTGTATTTACTGGAGCAGAAAGCGATACCGATAAAGACAAGAATATTACTCTGCTTGATTTTAAATCGCTCTTTGTTTATTCACTTAAAACAAGAGAGCTTAAAAAAGTAAGTATTGAAAATTCAACTGTTAATGAAATTAAATATATCGAGAATCAGAAGGATATTCTTATCACCTTTGGATATGACAGGAATAAGAATAATAAGTTTGATTCCGATATTGAGCCGACATTTGTAATGAAATATGATTACAAGAAGGATAAATTGATTCCAATTGTGGACAAAGTCCTTGAAAAAGATTTACAGAAAATTATTGACAAAAACTAACGGGGTACAACAGCCACTAAACCCAATCAGGGCTTGATTTGCAGATGAGAAAGTTTTTCCTACCTTAGCGTAACCGTTAACGGGGGACAGGGAAACGGTTTCAAACTCCCTGTCTGGGCTTAGCGGCAAACCGTTAGCGGTCATTGTAAAAAAACGACGCGAGTACTGAAGAATAATTGATAATAAACTTCAAATGACTGAATTAAAACGAAAAGGCTCGAAATCGACAAAAGATATTCCAAAAGATATTTTGGAGGAACTAAATAACGGACAAATTGAAACCGCAAATTTAGTAGAATGGTTAGCTGTTAATCAAAGACTTCTGCTTGAAAATCTGTTAAAAAACTCAGGCCGAATAAAATATTTAAAACCAATATTAACAGACATTGACAATTTGAAAAAGCAAACTGTCAATACTATAAATGAGGCAATTGGGACAGGACTTTTCAATCAATCCACCTTAAATAGTGACACAGAAATATTGACAATTATTGCAACACACAAATCTGATTTGGTTCGTTGTTGGGCAACTTACACAATAGGTAGAAATCAAAAATTGAACATAAAACAAATACTTCAACAAATCCAACCTTTTTCTGCAGATAACCATTTTGGTGTAAGAGAAATTTGTTGGTTAGCGGTTAGACCCATTATTGCAAAAAACTTGACCGAAAGTCTTGAAATACTATCAAAATGGACAAGCCATAAAGATGAGAATATTAGACGATTTTCAAGCGAAGCAACGAGACCACGAGGTGTTTGGTGCGAACATATCGAAGAACTGAAACAAAATCCTGAATTGGGTTTGCCAATTTTAGAACCATTGAAATCTGACAAATCCAAATATGTGCAGGGCAGCGTTGGAAATTGGTTGAATGATGCAAGTAAAACACAACCTGAATTTGTTATAGACATTTGCAATAAATGGGAGAAAGAAAGTAAGACAAAAGAGACGGCATACATAATTAAAAAAGCGTTACGAACAATTGAAAAATAGAATACGAAAGAAAAAACAACGAACCGCTAACATGCGGTATAAAAAATTGCCTAGACAGTAGGTTATTCAAGAGCTGTAGCCCGCTTCAACTTTTCGTGTAATTTGACAGGAAATCGCCCGCAATCCCTTACTGACCATATTGTCAAACGTTAGCGGTCATTGTAAAAACTAAACGAAATGCATAGGTAACGTCAATAAAATAAATGCTATCGAAAATGATAAACGTTAATACTGGATTTCCCATCTTCTTCAAGCATATAGCAGACTACACCTCTATTACAGGAAATGACTTTGAAGATATTATTACTTATTTTACAAAAGTCAATTTGAAAAAAGGGGATGCATTGATAAGAATGGGGGATAAAGTTGATAATACATACTGGGTGTTAAAGGGTTTACTTATCTCTAACTATACTGATGATACTGGAAATACCTATGTAATACAATTTGCAAATGAAGGTTGTTGGATTACTGACCAGCAGGCATTCTATTATCGGGGAAGAGCCATTTTTGACATTATTTGTCTCGAACACACCGAGTTATTTTCTATTTCTTTCGAAGATAGAGAAAAGCTCTGTTCCGACATACCAAAGATGGGAGACTTTTTTCGTAAAAAAATCAACGAAAGCTATGTAAAACAACAAAAACGGCTGCTTACGTATATGACAAAAGATGCGACAGAGCGTTTTAACATACTCCGCAATGATTATCCTGAATTATTTCAAAGAGTTTCCAAAAAACTATTAGCTGCCTATTTAGGCGTTTCACGAGAAACGTTGAGCCGTTTAAAAAAATAAAGGGTTCTATTTAAAAAGTGATGTGGATCACTCAAATTCAACTTTTATAAGATGAACTTTGCAGAAAAAAAATAGAATGAAAGCATTAACGTTCTCAATACATGGCTCTACTGATGTACTTGAGTATAAAGAAGTAAGTAATCCTACATTAAAAGAGGCTGAACTATTGGTTGAAATGAAAGCTATTGGGCTCAATTTTGCTGATACTATGCGACGTAAAGGCGATTATGCCATTAGAGGCGGCTTGCCTTATATTAATGGTTTTGAAGGAGCTGGCATAATCAAGGACAACAATAACAACCCTCTGTTTAAAATTGGCGATAGAGTAGCATTTGCCGATGTTCCTTTTGCAAATGCAGAACTAGTAGCAGTACCTTTTGAAAATGCAATCCCATTGCCAGAAGAAATAAATTTTGAAACAGCAGCATCAATAATGCTACAAGGACTTACAGCTCATTATTTAGTTAATGACAGTCATAAAATAATACCGGGTGAAAATGTACTCATCCATGCTGTAGCAGGTGGTGTTGGACAATTGCTTATACAAGTATGCAAAATTGCAGGAGCAAAAGTAATTGGTTTAACATCTTCTGAAACTAAAAGGGATACTGCACTTTCATTGGGGGCAGATGCTGTTTTTTTATACAGTGACGATTGGAAAAAAAAGGTAATTGGGATCTGTCCTTATGGCTTTGATGTTGTTTATGATAGTGTAGGAAGTACAATGGCTGATAGTATTGCCGTGACAAAAACCTTCGGACAAGTTGTATTCTTTGGTATGGCTGATGGAAAACTCGAATTAGGTGATCCGCATCTAATTATAGGAAATTCAATAACAATAACAGGCGATGACTTGTGGAATTATCTTTCGTCAAGAGATCAGCGGCTTTTTAGGTCGAGGCAATTTTTTGATTTGATAATTGAACGTAAGATTAAAGTTTCGCCCCCAACTTTATTCAAATTATCAGATGGGAAAAAGGCACACGATTTCATGGAAAGTAGAAAAAGTACAGGTAAAATTCTTTTAATTCCTTAAAATATATAGATGAAAAAAAATACAATTCTTTTCGTTCTTTTTATATCCACCCTGCAACTATTTGCACAGAAAAATAATACAGTGACACTTTCGGTATTTGCAGAAACTGAAAATCAATGGACAGGTATAGCCATCTCGAAAACTGACAGGTTTTTTGTAAACTTTCCAAGATGGTCTGCTGAAACACCAGTATCAGTAGCTGAAATTGTAAACGGAAAATTGATTCCTTTTCCAAATGCAACTTGGAATAATTGGGATCCAAAGACTATATACAAGAATAAATTCATTTGTGTTCAAAGTATTTACATTGACGATTTAAATACACTATGGGTTTTAGATACTGGATATGAATTGGCAACAGATTCAACAAAAGAAGCACATCTATATGGTTTTAATCTTACGGATAATAGTTTGCAAAATGAATATGTATTCCCAAACGAAATAATTACTGGGAAAGCTTATTTGAATGATTTCCGGATTGATAACAAACGTAAAGTTGCTTATTTTTCTGATTCGAACGTTGGCGGTATTGTCATTCTGAATCTGAAAACAAAAGAAATAAGGAGAGTATTATCACAACACCCATCTACATTGTCGGAAGTTGAAAAAATTGTAATCGAAGGATATGAGAGGAATCACCCAGTTCAGTCTGATGGCATTGAATTGGATGAAAAGAAACAGTATTTGTATTATTGTGCATTAATGGGCAAAAATGTATATCGCATTCCAACAAAAGCATTATTAAACAAAAAAAACACCGATTCTATCCTTGGTGAGCGAGTAGAAAAATTTGCACAAACTGGGGCTAATGACGGAATAATTTTTGATAAACAGGGCAATCTTTACTTGAGTAGCTTAGAAAAAAATGCAATAGGTAAGATAGACAAAAAAGGTACTTATGAAGTTGTCATTAGGGATTCAGGGATAAAGTGGCCGGATTCTTTTGCGTTTGACAGTAAGGGAAATTTGTATTTTACTATTTCTCAAATACATCTACCAAAGGAGAAAAGGGGAGCTTATAAAATATACAAAATGACATATTTAAACTAATTTTACTACACCAGTTAATCAAAATGGATGTAATAAAACAACCAACCGCTAACATCACACTATAAAAAGAATAATGTATGAATCACTTTAAAAATTTAATCATAACAATCAGTTTAATAACAGCCGCATGTCGGTCGTATTCGCAAGCTTTTAATAATCAAACAATCAATGAATCGGTTACTAAAATTGCTTCGCTTGTAAAAGAGAACTATGTTTTTGAAATGCGAATTAAGGGTTGAAATTACTTTACTAATTGGCTAGTTAAATATTTGAAAATCAATAAAATAGTGTCGGGAATATTTGTTTAAAACATTGGGAATCAGTATCTTAAACGATTAATCTCACTTAATCCGTCTAAGCATGATTCCC
>JABFRB010000050.1 GCA_013141385.1 Bacteroidales bacterium
ACAATGTATTGATTGGTTTTTTTGTTTTATATTTAAGGGCTTATTATCTAGCACTCATAAAAATAGATTCAACTTTGGTCAAGAATAATTGCTAAAATGGATTATTATAAGCATTTTAACAATCTAAAAAAAGATAATATAAATTTGGATTACCTTTATTTTAACTACAAATCAAACATAACGCTATGGAGACTATATTTGAGAATGATGTAGCTAAACTAACTTACGAAGAGGAACTTAAAGTTTTAACAATTACTTGGACAAATAAGAAAATGACATTTGAGGAATATCAGATGCCTTTTAAGTTAGCACTTGAATTCATGACTAAGAAACCAGTCATAAATTATATTTCGGATATAAGAAATCAAGGAATTGTATCTCCCGATTATAGAAAATGGCTGCAAGAAACTGCCTTGCCAGAGGCAGCAAAAGCAGGTTTGAAGAGAGTTGTGGGCGTTGCAAGTGTAAATGTTTTTAAGCAATATTATATCAATAATGTTTTTCAATCAGCAAAAAAATTTGGAATACCTTTTAAAATGTTTAATAATATTGAAGATGCCAAAAAATGGTTTAGAGAGTTTGAGAAGTAGGTTTGTAAGGGTATAGAGTATTAGTAAATCATTTTTATCAAAAAAGTTAATTCAGAAATATTAATAAGCCATATACTATGATAAATATAGTGTTTGCTCTTTAATTGAGTGTGATATATAATACCCATTTTTCATTTAATATTTACATCTTATTGAAAGTTGGTAAAATGTAATTAATCCATCATTTTTGCAGTAATATCAGCAATAATCTTTCAATTGGAGTGAAAGGATCAACACTTGATCAAAATATCTTTTCTAAAGAGAAATTTTGCAAAATATCAACATATTAGATGATTTGTCACATCTAATTAATTGACTACATAGTATCCTAATTAATTGATATTTGCATATAAGCGGTGTAAGTTTATATGAAATTTTTTAAATCCCTTCCAATATGCCGCAGCACATTAAACGCTTAATCATCACATTTGTAGTTTTTATAGCCCTGTTCCTGATAATGCAACAAATTCTAAGACCTAAATCATTTGGAGAGTTAGGACATTATCGTTCAAATGCAATTAGTGAGAATATTGCAAAGGAATTGTACTATGCTGGATCGATTAACTGCTCTCAATGTCATGAAACTGAAAGGACTGAAAAAGCCGATGGGTTACACTCATCACTTAAATGTGAAGTTTGCCATGGTCCCGGTTTAAAACATGCTCTTTATGCCGATAAATTTAAAGGAGGTTCATTACCAGATTCGCTCAAACTTCAAAAGCCAAATGAACGAAAAGATTGTGCTTTATGTCACCAAAGGAATGCTGCTCGAATAAAGATTTTGTTCGATACTATTGATAATACTTTAATACATCAGGTAGATGTATTGAAACACAAACTATTAGATAAGAAAACTAAAGTAGAGATGAAATGTATTGAATGCCATAATCCTCATCAACCATGAAAAAAGATAAATCAGACTTATCTAGGAGAAATTTCTTTAAAACTGGAGCAATCATTGCAGGTGGGATTACTGCTACATTAGCCCTTTCCTCAGTTAATGGATTGCTTTTTGCAAGTGAACCGCCAAAAAGAAAAGGCAAGTGGTACGGAATAGGCATTGATATTAATAAATGTATTGGATGTGGAAAATGTGCAAATGCATGTAAACTGGAAAATAATGTACCTCAAGAACCATTCTATTTCCGTTCATGGGTAGAGCAGTATACTATTAACAATGATGGAACAATAAAAGTAGAATCACCCAATGGGGGTATTAACGGTTTCCAACAATCAATCCCCGATGAAGATATATTCAAATCGTTTTTTGTTCCTAAAATGTGCAACCATTGCTCCAAATCACCTTGTACACAGGTTTGTCCAGTTGGTGCAACATTCGAAACACCTGAAGGTATTGTTTTAGTTGATGAGAAATACTGCATTGGATGCGGATATTGTATTCAAGCATGTCCTTATGGTTGTCGTTATAAACACCCAGAAAAAGGTACAACTGATAAATGTACTTTATGTATACATCGACTTAAAAAAGGTTTGCAACCTGCATGCTTTGAGATTTGTCCAACTCAGGCCAGAATTTATGGCGATTTAAACGATCCCCTGAGTAATATTAATTATTTCTTGAAAAATCATACTTGCATGGTCATTAAGCCGCATTTAAATACTGGTTCAAAATTATTCTATAACGCTTTAAGCCCTGAGGTAAGATAATATGGAACAACACTATCAGAACCTACATGAAGTTCTTTCGCAGGTAGTTGGATATATCTATCCAAATGAAATTGAACTTAACTGGAGTATCCTCATAGTACTTTACCCTTATATTACAGGATTGGTTGCAGGAGCATTTATTCTTGCCTCGCTGGAGCGAATTTTTAAAGTACATATACTCAAGCCAACCTATGTGTTAGCATTGCTTACGGCATTATCATTCCTTTTAGTTGCAACGATGCCATTAATCAGTCACCTTGGCAAGCCATTTAGGGCGTATGAAATAATGATTACACCTCATATAAGCTCTGCAATGGCCATCTTTGGATTTGTTTACTTATGGTATTTGATGGTTGTTCTTGTGCTCGAAATCTGGTTTGATTACCGTCGTGATCTGGTTTTATGGGCTAATGAGACAACAGGATTTAAACGATTCTTATACAAAACGCTTGCACTCTGGTCAACTGATATCTCGCCAAAAGCAATTGCTTTAGATAATAAGATTGGGTATATAATCACTGTGATTGGTGTGCCTTCGGCATTTTTGTTGCACGGATATGTTGGATTTATTTTTGGGTCAATTAAGGCAAACCCATGGTGGTCAACAGTTCTAATGCCTGTGATATTTTTATTCTCAGCAATGGTTTCTGGTATAGCATTGGTTATGCTAATCTATATTATTATTACAAAAGTTCGTAAGCAAGTAATCGATATGAACTGTCTGGATACAATTGCCAAATACCTATTTTACATTCTGATTATTGATTTTGTTCTTGAAGGATTGGATCAGATTCATCGAATTTACGAAGCTGAAGAATCATTTGAGGCCTTACATGAACTGGTGTTCGGTAAACTCTTTTTTACTTTGTTTATTATGCAAGGATTACTTGGAACAATAGTGCCGTTGATTACTTTAGGTGCTTTTCAGTTTTATAAACCTAAAGAACAGACTCGAAAATTGATCTATTTAGTCATCACTGTACTGATTCTTATTGGGATTTTCTTCATGCGATGGAATGTAGTAATTGGGGGGCAATTATTCTCGAAGAGTTTTTATGGGTATACCGATTTCAAAATAGAATTAATAGGGGCTGAGGGTTATTTAATGGCTTTTTTCTGGCTGGTAGTTCCATTTGTTATACTGTCATTTTTACTGTGGTTATTGCCTCCTTGGAAAAAAATTGATGTTGACCATGATATTTAGATAATAGAATATCAATTTATATTGAAAGTTTTTAATGGTTTTCCATTTTACGTCCCCAATAATACTTTTTAGTATTAATGTTTATTATTCACCCTTATCTTAAATCCTTGGAGGAGTTTAATATGAATGCTAATGACTTAAGTAATGAGGAATTTGAAAGAATTCAAAAGCGTTTAGATTCCATTGAAGAGAGGATTACTCAATTAGAATTAAAAAAGGAACATTATAAGAATTCTCGTGATTTAAGGCATAGCGAAGCAGTAGAAGATAATCCAGAAGTTTTTGATGTAAAACTCCCATCAGGTGTACCATTTGAATCAAATTTGGGTGAATATGGCTTGGCATGGTTGGGAACTATTGTTTTATTCTTTGCTATAACATTTCTGTGGCAGTATTTTAATAATGTTGGAATGCCAATTATTTCATTATTTGTAGGTGTCGTAAGTGTTGCGGGTGTCTTTTTAATGTCTCATTATTTCAAAATAAGATTTACATATTTGTCGTATATATTTAACCTTTTGGGATATATCATATTATACTACATTATCCTTCGTTTACATTACTATAATAACAAGCCTATTGTGACTAATCAAATGTTTGCAACAATATTAATTCTTGGAGTAATTGTTGTTCAATTGTATTTTGCAATTAAAAAACATTCTCAGGTATTGGCTGGATTGGCTTGTACTCTTGCAATTATTACTGCTTTTGTTTGTAATAATATTCACGCCTTCTTTCTGATTTCAATTGTAACAACATGTTTGGTGGTATTTACTTTCTGGAAATACAGTTGGTGGAAATCATTGATTTTCATTCTATCATTTAGTTATTTGATATTTATTATCTGGTTATTAAAAAATAATACTACTATCAATAAATCTCCCGATGATATTGTTTATTACTTAACATTCATCTATTTCTCAATTACAACAGCAATTTATTCGCTAGTAGTTTTTAAGAAACCAAACGAAATTAATCCTGAAAGCTCCATCCTTTTGACCATACTGCTTGCAGGAATAGCATATTCAGTTTTGCTGCTTTTCTTGGTTGTAGGGCATAATCCAAGTGTATTCATTTCTTTTTTTATAGCCATATCCATTTATAGTATTGCATATTCTGTAATTCTTAAGTATTATTCATCGTGGAAGTATTCTCCTGCCTTATATGCATTGTATGGATTTGTTGCAATAAGTATTGCTGTATATGACATATTCCATTTTCCAGATTCTTTCTTGCTACTTACATATCAAAGTTTCCTTGTTCTAGTACTCGCAATCTGGTATAGATCCCATATAATAACACTTATAAACACATTTCTTTTGCTGATATTAATCCTAATTTATTATAAAACATCGGGTACTTTGAATTCAGTTAATTTTTCAATTCCAATTGTTGCTTTTTTTTCTGCTCGAATTATAAATTGGAAAAAGGAACGTTTGAATATCAAAACAGATTTTATTCGAAATATTTACTTATTCACTTTATTTTTTTCACTCTTATTTGCTACATATAAAGGATTTCCTGAGCAATATATAACTGTTTCATGGCTTCTAATTACTGGTATCTATTTTGGATTAAGTGTTATATTAAAAAATATAAAGTATCGATGGATGGCAATGGCCAATCTCCTAGTTTCTGCCTTTCATCTATTTCTTATTGATTTGGCAAAAACGGATCCTGTTTTCAGAATATTAGCATTCATAATTTTTGCAATTGTTTCAATAAGTATATCAACTTATTATGTAAAGAAAATTAAAGACAAAAACACTGAAAACAAATAAAAGGATATTTTTAACGACGAATCGAAAGGCCTAATTCTACTTTGACAGATTAGGATTGTACTTGATTTTTGACTTTGTCGAACTCGTTTCACTTCGGTTCTGCTTTTTTACCCTTTGCCCTAAAGGGAGAAAGCATAAAAATCAACCTACACCCTTTAGGGACAGGGGTGAATTAGGTTGATTTTTCGTCTTCTTTTCGAATCTGTCAAAGTAGAACTAAATAATTATTCTTTAATCAACTTACTATATTTTCGTTTAGGAACATATCTTTCAATATTTTTTATCATTCCCTTAAAAATCATTACATGTATTGGTAATAATGAGTACCAGTAAACTCGACCTAATAGACCATTTGGGCGAAATGTTGCATTTTGTTCTAAATAAAAATTCCCATTTCTTTCATTAATCTTAAATTCAAGCCAAGCCTCACCAGGAACTTTCATTTCGGCATAAAGCAGCAATCTCATAATTTGTCTGTCTGCAACAATAACTCTCCAAAAGTCGAGAGCATCACCTGTGTTAAGGGTTTGGAAGTTTGTTCTACCTCTTCGCAACCCAATTCCTCCAAGAAGTTTATCCATAAAGCCTCTGACGCCCCACAAAATATTACCGTAGTACCAACCCCTTATACCACCTATTGCCCAAAGATTATCAAGAACTTGTTCAGCAGATGTTTTAATCAGAACTTCACGTTTATCGAAGTAGATACCAAACTGTGGAATCTCAATGAATTGAAGAAGCGATTTGTTTTTTGAACTTGAGCTAAGCGCATCTTTCCAGCTGGAAAGAACCATGTTTTGTTCAATTCTTTCGAAAGCGAGAGATAGAGCGGTTTTGTAGTCAATAGGTTTAATGTTCAAAAGTTCCTCCAAATCGTTATTACTACAAACCATCTCAACCTTCATGCTATTTATTAGATTTAATGATAGATGATAGGTTATTGAAGATATCAATGACAGCATAAAAGCTGCAAGTTTGTTATTAAAGAAAGGAACAACAATTAATACCCGTTTAAAACCCTTCATCTTTGCATAAAGCAATATCATCTCCTTATAGGTTAACACTTCTGGTCCACCAATATCATATGTGTTATTAAAAGTCCTTTCGTTAAGCAGAACTCCTTTGAGATGTTGAATTACATTGCGTATCGCAATTGGTTGGCATCGGGTATAAATAACAGAAGGAGCGGTTACTACAGGTAATTTTTCTGTAAGGTCGCGAATCATCTCAAATGAGGCACTACCTGAACCAACTATTACGCCTGCCCTAAGTATTGTAGTTGAGTAATTACCACTCCTTAGAATTTCTTCAACCTTTCTTCTAGATTTAATATGCTTAGATAAATTGACATCGTTTGAAAGTCCACTTAAGTAGATAACCTGTTTTGCTTGTGTTTTATTTACAAAATCCCTGAAATTTAATGCAGCTAACTTCTCAAGGTATTCAAATTTTTCAGAATCGTTAGACATTGAGTGTATGAGGTAATAAGCCGCATCAAAGTCAACAGGGGCGCTAGTAATATCCACTGGTTCGAGAAAATCAACCTCCCAAATCTGAATATTACAAGTTGCCTGATATTTGGTTAATCTGTTCTTATCCCTAACGCAACAAATCACCTCATGGTCCTGTTCTAAAAGTGCAGGAAGTAGTCTTTTACCAATGTATCCAGTTGCCCCAGTTATAAGAATTTTCATAATACGGAAACTATTAATAAAATAACAAGTTAACAGAAAATACATTTAAATAGATATTTTTAAATATCTATTATTCAATTGATTTGATTGATAATTATTAATGGTTTCAATGATATAAATCTGGGTCAGATATTTCGGTTAGTAAGAAGTAATAATTATGATTTC
>JABFRB010000051.1 GCA_013141385.1 Bacteroidales bacterium
TGATTCCATTGTAAGCCAAACAAGGGAAATTGTTCGCCCTGGCCGAAAGCATGAAAGAAAAAAACGCCCAAAGAAACTCTACTATATGAATTACAAACCTTTATAGCTTAAGTCAACGACATTGAATTAAGAATTAATAATTCCGTTTAAGCGTAGCCCTCCAGCTACGCTTTTTTATTTTGCTTTCGCCCTAAAACCCAGATAAGAATGAAACTCTGTAAGACTACTCGTCAAAATCGAAAATATATTTTTTGTTATAATAACGTGAGTTCGATGTAAGAAATAAGATAATATGCTTATTTACAGAGATATATTATTATTTAGCGTGCTGATGGAAGGTTGGAATGATGGAATAATGGTAACAAGAGGTTAGATTCTTGCTTATATCTTCCATTATTCTATTATTCCAGTATTCCATTGTTTCAAATAAACTAAATTGGTTGATATATAGGTTAATACATTGTTTCTTACATCGAACTGACGTTATAATAATCAGACAAGAACAAACTCTTTGCCCAGTATTAGAGGGTTTAGAGTATAAACCATTCTCCCTCAGAATTATCGTATCACCCGAAAGGGTTATTTACAAGTGCTAATTCCTGACTTAACTTAGCTCTTAAAATAATATAGGAACATAAATGGCACAATTAATATTTCGCAGTATTGACCAGTTGTAATGACAAATACCGATATCACAAAGATAAAGTTGAGTATTGGCAAGGATTTCCAATAAAGACTTAAGTATAAATTAAACAGCTGACAAATGGCAAATATTAAAATTACCACATTTAACTGTGAGAATCTATATGGGCGTTACAGGTTTTTAGATAAACCATGGAATGAACGTCCTGATGGGTACGAAAGGCTAATCCAAGTCTCTGGCGTTATCTCCCTTAAACGAGGAAGGAAAGGGGCGATAGAACCAAAGAAAATTACTGAGAAGCAAAGAAAATCAACAGCGGAGGCAATACTAGCAACCTTGCCCGATATACTGGTCGTCCAAGAGATTGAGAATATTCAAACCCTGCGATTATTTAACTGTAAATACTGCAATGACTACTTTGACAGAATTATTTTGTTAGATGGGAACGATCCTAGGGGAATTGATGTTGGCGTTTTAATAAAAAGGGATTTTGATGCTGAAATCCTAAATATTAGAACGCATGCGGATGAAGCACTTGGAGGCAAAACTCTAAAATCATCATCGCGGTTAAATACCAAAAGCACTGCCGAAGCCATATTTTCTAGGGATTGTTTGGAGGTAGATATTAAGATAGACGGAAAAACCATCACCCTTTTAGTTAACCACTTTAAAGCGCAGGATGGGAAACCCTCCTCTACAAAGAAAAGGCAGGAGCAATCCAAAAAGGTAAAAGAAATTGCAGCAAGAGCAATTAACGAAGGCAAAATGCCAATAGTATTGGGTGATCTGAATATAGATATCAAGCAGAAAAACTACGATGGTTCACTTAACGAAATTTACAATTACGAAAAATTGGACGATCCATTTAAGAATAAACCAGAGGATGAGTTATGGTCGCATTACTATTCAAGCGATAATAAGGTAAGTAGGCTTGACTACATTCTGGTTGATAAAAAATTGAATGTTATTTCAACAGATTTTTTCAGAAATGGGTTGACTCCAGATTGTAAACAATATACAGGGACACGACTCGAATCAATGAAAGGGAACGATCTTGAAGCAAGCGATCATTGCCCCACCAGCGTGATTATTGATTTATAATGTATAAGATAAACGGAGATAGCCGAAAATCCTGAAAAGAGTAGGCAAGTACTAAAAATATCACACAATGAGAAATATTGTAACAAGAACAGAGTACGATAATAGGAAGCAAAACATCATGCAAAAGATTAAAGCTGATGGTGTAAGCGAAGCCGAGGCTGAGAGTACTGTTGAGACTAATCTACCAAAGTCAGAGAACTATCAAAGTAGGTTGCTAAAGTTAATCCCAACAGAGGTAATAGGTGTTTATATTTTTATTAGCGGACTACTTGAAGGGTACCAGGGAGGTAAATATACACTTCTATATTGGATCATTTTTGGGTTGCTATTTATTATCAATCCAATCTATCTCCGCTACGTAACCAATGTGAGAAACAAAAAACAGTTAGTTGTTTGCACTGTTGGATTCGCAGTTTGGGTACTCTCGCTAGGAAACTCTTTCATCATTATCGGCGGAGATGTTGTTTTCTCCAGGTTGCTCGGTTCTATAATCCTTGCTCTTTACACATTGGTTGTACCAATTTTCTTTAAAGATTAGCCGCTTACAGAGAGAGTACTAAAATATAAAAATAACAACTCGGCAGTATAAGAATGAGAACACCCTTTGATCAACTAATAACCGAACGACTTAATAACCAAAAACCCAATAACTCGACAACCAACAACTCATGCCAAAGATTACAACAATTTCGCAACGAGGGATTCAGCTTATCGAGCAGTTTGAATGCAGCGGTAACGTGAATAACTTCCTAAAAGCGTACTTATGTCCGGCAGGTGTCTGGACAATCGGTATCGGAACTACAGTTTATTCCAATGGGCAAAAGGTGAAGCAGGGCGATATATGTACCTCAGCGCAAGCCTATGATTATCTGCGCCACGATCTTGCTTTTACCGAGCGGCAGGTCGATTCGTACACCACCGATGCCATAAACCAGAATCAGTTTGATGCCTTGGTAAGTTTTGCCTACAACGTTGGAGTGAACGCCCTAAAATCATCAACTCTCCTAAAAAAGGTGAACGCTGATCCCAGCGACCTCTTTATCCGAAACGAGTTTATGCGGTGGGTTTACGGTGGAGGAAAAAAGCTACCTGGCTTAATTCGACGCAGGGAGGCGGAAGCGAATTTGTATTTTACATAAGACTAATCATAGTTTTTAGCTGTAATGATTATGAAGAAGTTTTTTTGACAAAATAAGTCATTGAATAAGTTTTCATTATTAAACCTAAAAAACCCAATCAAAATGAAAAAATTTAAAATTCTTCGTTTACTACTAATCATTCTATTTTTGAATGGTTGTGGGTTGATCTCCGGTTTGAAAGACTTAACTCAAACTGCAAATAACATTCTAGAAAACATTAACTCTATTACTAGCCAGATTGATTCAAAAGTTGAGAGTGGAGAAATTACTCAAGAACTTGCCGATTTAGTTGATGGTAGATTGGATAAACTAGCGGAGGTTATTGAATCAACCATTGAGAATGGAGGTGGATTTGTTTTCGATAGGGCAAATGGTACTATAGATAATGTCTTTCAAAATGTTTCCCTATTACTTGATCAAATAAAGACTGGAATTCTGGATGAATCACTTCCTAACATTATTGATCAAATATCCTTGCAGATGCAGAATAATATTAATCTTATCAGCTCAAATGTTGAAGATATTATTGTGTTAACTTTCGGGAATACATTCGTATTAGTCGATAAAGCTGTTAACTCAATAATAATTATTTCATCCGTTATTCTTCTTGCTATAGGCCTTTTGATTTTTGTAATTATGCTTTTCCGTAAGGATCGCTCACTTACAACTTTAAGAATTATCGGATTAGTTTTTATGGTTATCTACCTAGGGTTTTTTACTTCTATCATTTTTTCATCAAGGTTAAGGGGAAATATTATAGCTGGATTTGATTTTGGTAAAAAATACGATGGAATTAAACTTTCACCAAAGATCGCCAGTGTTTATCCAGAAACCTTCGTATTCGGGAAAAACGATAAAATTTTTCTATATGGAAAACACCTCAATAAAATAGATACGCTAAGAGTAGTCCTAAAAAGTGGAGAGCAAGTAAAATTTACTTTCCCAGCAAGTACAATTATTGTAAAATCGCAGAATCGAATTGTTCTGGGCAATTTTAAAAAAACTGTGAATTGGATTCTATTTCCGTACGAATCTTTCAAAACAGCGATAAATCCTGAGCTAAGAAGTCTTGTTTCCTCTCAGGGATACTTTAGATTTGCTGATGAAACGAACGATGTAATGTTTAGGAATGCAAGTACCACTGCAACTGCCGTTCACCCTATTGTACCCCATATTGCACCCACAACACCAAGTGTAATTACAGAAACACCCAGTACTGTAAGTTTAATTACAGGTTTACGTTATGCAACAAACCTGAATGTTTTTAGGGTTGACGAAAAGAATAATCAAAATGTATTAAGAGCAAACACAATATTGGGTGTCAATCAAGCAAATCGTTTGATAACTCAACTAAAAAGCTTCTTCCTTGAAAAATATTTACTACCAGAAGGGGATTATGGGATTGTTGCCTATAATTGTAGGGAAGAGATAGAATCACCACAGCTAATAACAATTTTTAACCCACCGCCACCAGCACCAAAACCCGATATTTATCCCATGGATTTGACTTGGACTGGGAATATTCAACCAGCAAACAAGGTTAAAACAACGTTAGATATTAAACTTGGTTTCTCTCATCCCGAGGAGATTAGTAGGGAGTTTAAGATCAGAATTACCTCTACTCCACCTACCACACCTATTGAAACTACAATTGGCAAGGGTGTTATTGCTGCAGCCCAAACGGCTAATCAGGCAATTGTCACCACCAGTTCCTTTTCAATTGACAACTCAGGGGAGTATCTCTTTAAAGTTGAAGTTGATCCGAATAACCTAATTAGTGAAAAGCGAGAGGATAACAATACTCTTCTGAAAAGATTAACGGTTCGTAAATACATCTATGATGTTACAGTAACCTATATATCATTCGAATCAACAAAAAATTTGGATAAAAGGCGGGATGAGTATAGAATTGATATTAGGACAACTGCCTCAGGGTATGCACCATGGGTAATAAACTATGATATGGATGGAGATCCTGGGAATATTTATCCAATCAGTAATTCAATGGAGTTTAGAAATCAACAACCAGGCAATGTAATTATTTTGAGTACATCTGGTTACGAAGAGGATAGTCCTGATCCCAATGACTATATGGGTGCATTTACTAAAGTAATTAATCTAAGTGAGAATCCAACTAGCAATTTAGACTTCCAAGAAAGAGAGTTTGTCTTGGTTGCAGCCCATTACAAAATTAAGGGCAAGTATATAATTAAGAGAAGGCTGCAATAGTGTTAACGAATATTTGATGCACAAACCTTAGAGCTTGTCTTTGGGTATAGTAAACATAGACAAACCTGAAGATAAGCTCTAATTATAACAGAAATTGATAGCAAAGAACCGTAATAAAATTGGGCAATGGGGTTTAAAGTATTGGAAGAACATAGCTAAAACAAACTATTAATCCATTAAATAATTATGCCATTAATTACTGCTGAATCGATTTATAATGCTTTGAAAAGAAAGAATTATAAAGTATTCGAAAAAGATAATAATCCCTATAACCTTAACATTATAGGGATAAGAAACGATAACCGACAACCCAACTCATTTGACGATTGGATTGTGGTAATGTGGAAATATGAGGGGAACTGGAGCATCATAGTTAATGAGGTCACAACCGATCCGGGATTATACTGGCTGCAACATCCCCAAAACCCATCAGGAACTGCAATCCTTAAGGAGGGACAGTACTCGGGTAGCCATAAAATAGGATTTCATAAAAACTATAAAGCATTACAGCAAGTGGGTGATTTAACTGTTTTACGCGACTATAATCTTGATGGAACCCTCGATTATGGAACTACAAAAGAGGAGACAGGAAATTACTTTGGTATCAACATCCATAGAGCAGTTTACAATGGACGCTCGATAACTGTTGATAAATGGTCGGCAGGATGTCAGGTATTTGCTAACTCGTTCGACTTCGATCAGTTTATGCTGCTCTGCGCCGAGGCTGCAAAGTACTGGGGCGATGTATTTACCTATACGCTGATAAATGTAAGGGATATTAAATAATAGTAAACCCCCAGTTCGACTTAGGCTCTGCCGAACATATCAAAACAGGCTATAGCCTGTTGCAATAATTGGACAAAGGCAAAGCCTTTGCTCAACGGGGGAGCAAAAACTAATTTAACATTAAACCGATTAATAATATGGAAGCAAAATCTGGCATTGAACTACTTATAAATGCTATGGCTGGTATACTAGTACCAATATCCATAGCATTTGTAGGTTATTGGTTTACTCGGCAAAAGGAAAAATCAGATGAACAGAAAAATGCGATTGACACATTTTCAACATATCTAGATGCTCTCTCAAGTGATAATCAACAAAAGCAGAAATATGCTCTTATTGCGCTACATTACTTAAAATTAAATAAAAAAATTCCCAAAGAATTAATGGACATTGTGGATGTTTTTGCTTCAAATACAAATTTGGAAGTAGCTTCGGCTGCTATGCTAGTTGATATGGCAAAAGATATTGATAAAGAAGATTTATCGCTACTTCAAGAATTGTTATTACCTGTTAAAATCCACTTAGATCGTACAAAGAATGCTTTTCGAATATGGATTTCAACTAAAGATCAAAAGCCAAATGAAAAGATTGAAGAGATGATTTATAGGAGTAACGTTTTTATTCGAGATTTGCTTATTGAAAAATGGTATTTAATTCCAGTACCCCTTCAAGAAGATGCATTGAAATTGATTGATCATTTTAATGATTGGACAGAAGTTTATTTTAAGTTAAGACCAGAAGGGAAAAGAATTGATGATCCAAAATATGTTTTTTCAGAAAATTTTGGTTTTCCTCAAGAAGCCGAACGTAATTTTATTGCGTATTATGAAAAAATAATCAATAATTCAACAGAACATTCCAATTGTGCAAGTTAGTCATCGACTATGTTTAAAACACCTGATTCAACAATTGTATATAGGGCATTTTAGAACAACAGGGTAACACATTTCAACTATTAAACTTAGACAGTATGTTTGAATTTAACAAAGACTATGTAATAGATGATATCAACATAGCAATAAACATATTAAATGAGGATCTAGATGAAGAAGTTCATTCATTTCCGCCTGTGCCTAATGCATTAAAAGATATTACCACAGGCATAAATAAAGGAAAACTAGATGAGAATATTAGAGTAAGGTATAAATTTCCTTATGGAATTTGGTTTAGAGGACAACCTAGATGTTGCTTTAATTTAGAACCAACCTTGTTTCGCGAAAAAGTTTATAAAGAGTTAGTATGTCGCGATAGAATTAAAAACACAAATTGTATTGATGGGATCAGAACCCTTTCATACTATACTGAAACTAGCATGCTTAAGCATTTTATGTTAAGATCAAATATCGACTATTTAAAAATTGACTCTACTCTTGATTGGCTTTGTTTAATGCAACATCATGGGATTCCAACAAGGTTGTTGGATTGGACAGAAAGTATTCTAATTGCTTTATATTTTGCCGTAAGAGAAAAAAATGAATGTGATGGATATATTTTTGCTCTTAATGGTGCAAGACTTAATAAAATTACAAGAATTGGAAAACCTAGGAAGGCTTTATGTACTCCCGATAGTGTTGATGTTGTTCTAAGAGCTGAACTATCGAATGCCCACAGTTTGAAAACTCTAATATCTAACTTAAGAAAGAAAAATCTATTGAATTATGTATGTGAAAATATAACAGATTTAGATCTTATCAAAAAATTAAAAGGATTTAAAACATATAATAATGATTTAGTACTGGAGGGAAATGTCAAGGATTTGATAGTCAAACTTTCATTACCAATTGCTTTTTTTCCTGCTCGAAAAAACGATAGGATGGCCAATCAACTTAGTGTATTTACTTTATCTGGCGGAAAGGCTTATGATAAAGAAATTGTAAAAAATTTCGGAAATTCAATTTTCTACGAACCTAAAGGTCTCGTTGAGTTAGATAATGAGATCAAGAATGAACCTAACTATCTGAGTAGAAAATTTTTAAAGTGCTTTAAAATCCCTGGAGATTCCAAATTAAAAATAAGAGAACAGTTAAAAAGAGTTGGAATTCATGATGGTAGCATGTATCCCGAGCTTGAATACCAAGCAAATTATATTAAAAAACAATGGAGAATTATTGAAGATGAAAATGGTGAATACATCTAATAATTGTTATAATAAGATTATGTTGATCATTTGACCTAGTCTAAACGCCAAAGTCAAAAATATCCAATCAAAATATAACCCTTCATAATAGCTGGAATACAACCCCACAAAGCGTAGCCTCCAAACTACGCTTTTTTTCTCCTTTCTTCACCAATATTAAAACAGCTGGAACAGTACGGCAAACACAACCACCAACCCGCAGCAGCCCCATCCAAAAACCAGCATGAAAAATACAATCGCCAGACTAAAATATCTTCACATAGTACAAACCCCATAAAAAACCGAGTGTTATTATAGTATTTTGCGATAATTTTTGTACCCCAAAAATATAACACACACCTAAAAAACCAGCACCCACGCAGCAAAGAGCAACAAGACATAAATACCTTGAAAACCCCAATACAATATTTAACGAAGAATCGAGCTAAGTGAAATAGTAAGATGTTTAATTTCAGGGCTATATAGAGATGGAATGATGGAGTAGATGGAGAATTTTAGCCAAAGTAATTATCAAATAATATAAGCTGAATTGATGCATAGCCGTTGATGCATTTGAGGTATGGTAGAATCAGTTTGTATCAAAAAATATGCTTTGAATTTGAAATATTGTATGGCTAAGAATAGATTCCCGCTCCAGTATGATTCTGATAGGCATATTCTATTCAATAAAATAAAGAAATTCACTATATTTTGGATAGTTTGTGTAAAAAAAATTAAGAGGAAAACCTGTTTAATGTCATTAAATCATGCTAGATGTGTGCAATTATGAGTTATAATTATAAAAAAATAGAATTTAGATGTATTTGGATTGTATTCCGATTAATGTAATAAAAAGAAAATCAATATGTGTTGTTATAGTGCTAATTTAAACTAAAAAATATTGCCCATTTAGCTATTTGAATTTGATGCAAAATGTGTTACATTAGTTCCAACGAACACGGTAAAAATTGGAAATTAGCATAAGCCTAATAGTAAATAATATATCATATGGCAAAAGTTGCATTAGTATCTCCAAAAGGTATTCAGCTGATTGAGCAGTTTGAATGCAGCGGTAATGTAGAGAATTACCTGAAAGCCTATAAATGCCCTGCAGGAGTGTGGACAATAGGTTTTGGAACTACAATTTACCCAAATGGCAAGAAAGTGAAGGAAGGCGATGTTTGTACAAGAGAACAGGCCTATCACTACTTGCGGAACGACCTAATTTATACCGAAGATCAAGTTGATGCTTTAACCATCGATTCTATTAATCAGAATCAGTTTGATTCCTTGATTAGTTTTGCCTACAACATTGGTATTGGTGCGTTAAGATCATCAATGCTGCTTAGAAAAGTTAACTCGAACCCAAATGATCCTTCGATTCGTAATGAATTCATTAAATGGATATTCGAGGATGCTTTGAGGTTGCCCGAATTAGTTGCAAGGCGAAATGCCGAAGCAGATTTGTATTTTAGCATCTAGTCTTGTGATATTTTCTACATATTTTCTCATTAACCTTGCACGTGTTGTTTGTAGCTGGGCAACAAGTGGAGGGTTATTGTGTCCTATTTTTTCCTTTTCATCTCAAGCAGCACATATACGGTAAACGTATCGCCAGCTTGCATATAGGCTTTTTTAACAACCCTTACATCGGATAAGTTCACGTTTACTATTTCTCGTTGAATAATCTCCTCGCTGATTTTACCATCAACCGAAGTCGATTTAATTTTAATATCCTTAACCTTTGCAGGTTCAACCTGTTCGGCTATTTGAAGATTTGCGCTAAGCATTGCTTTCGAATCTGCAATACCCATACTTCTTGATTTCCCCTCACCAACTCCATAAAACTTTTTGCTTGAAGTTGGTGGGTTGTTGAACCATGCTGGGATTGAATCAACAAAATCTTGTGCGCTTGAGCTAATTGCTACAAGTAGACATGCAATAAAAAGTAAATTCTTCATGGTGTTATTATTAGCGGATTAAATATTTACGATTAATGTTAACCATTTTAGCTAGTTAAGCATTCTAATAACAAGAAGCAAGCCAAAATTTAATTTTTATTCCGGAACCTGAAAGTGCCTTTTTTACTATAAGAACATTGGGGATTTATATGAATTTTGAATTACTTCAACTAAATTAGCAATATAAAAATTGATACACTTAAATTTATAGATATGGGAAACTATTACCGTTACGATGCGCATTGCCACATCTTTACATTGAAGTATATTATGAAGGAGGTGAAAAGCCTTTTGCACGATATACTTAACAGAACTTACCCATGGAAGGAGCCTAAAGTAGAAAAAGGATTACTCGGCTCCACAGGGAAATGGAAGGAAATTAAGAATTTACTCCGACAACTTTATGAGATAATCCGCTCTTCCTGTGGCTCAGAGGATGAAAACTTAGACTTCTTACTCGATGAAGCCAAAAAGGCTTTCCCTAATGATAGCTATAGAATTATCCCTTTGATGATGGATGTATTTTACATGCTTGCTTACCCACTCGATAAAGATGAGGAACCACAACTGATTAAAGGGTTAAAAGCTGCATCAGTAAACGAGAAAGAGTTTCAGGAGGCTTGGACTGATATACTTGAAGATTTTAAGGGTTATGTACAATCCCAAAACGCTACTCTTAGAGGTTCTAAAGGGGGAGGAGCGGATGTTAAAATCGATCAGGTATTAAAAATAATTGAGGAGGAAAAATCGGTTAAAGGGACACTTACGCTAAAAGCAAGTGCATTAAAATCAGCCGATACTCAACGATTCTACCATACCGATGGATATTGTTATCACATGGATAAGCTAATGGAACTAGTTGGAAACCGAAATGGTCAGCTATACCCATTTGTTGCCATCGATCCTCGGCGTCCTGGAATAATCGATACTCTTTTAAGTGGTAGCTTTTTCACTGGCGATAAACGGTTTTATGGAGTAAAACTTTACCCACGCATGGGTTACGATCCACAATGCAAGCCTTTGGATGCGGTTTATAAATACTGTAGCGATAATAGTATTCCCATTACTTACCATTGTGGAATGGGTGGATTTCCTCCAGGCACAGATTGGAAATACACTAAATATGGCAATCCGTTAAACTTTGAGCCAATAATTAAAAAATACCCTAACCTAAAAATCGATTTTGCCCACATGGGTAGCACCGATGATACCTACAAATGGGCAGAAACTGTTAGCCGATTGGTTAAGGAGAATGATAATGTTTATACTGATTTATCGTGCTATGTTAGTACCGATGAGCTAAAACCGATGATGAAATTTTGGAAAGATAATCCAAAGTTAAAGAATAGGCTGATGTTCGGAACCGACTTTGATGTTATGTACTTTACTGGTAAGGTTACAATGGAAAGTTACTATAACAATTTTAAATCAACCTTTACCGAGGATGAATTAAAATTCATAATGCACGATAACCCAATGAGTTTTATGGGAATTAAAGATTAGCCAAGTAATCAAAAAACCTCAGACTAATCTGTAGTCTGAGGTTTTGATTTTTATTTAATGAAGGGCTTTTAAACTATTTTACCTATCAGTTAAATTTCTTTTGTTGTATTATGGAAAATCTAATAACCTTGATTACCATTTATTCTGAGGACAGCTATCAATAATTTGCCGAACTTTTGCAGAAAGTATACAACCACAATCGGAGCATTTCAAACCCTCAATCTGTTTTATGCTATTATCGGGTAACATTTGTTTAAACATAGTTTCAACAGCAAATGGACACTCCGCACATATCCTAGCTCTTGATAAAGCAAGCTCCTCAATCTCTTTATTCTGAAAGGCGTAGTTCTTAAAACCCAAAACAATTGCCATGAACTTATTATCCATCACCTAATTCTTTAACTTGCGATTCTTAATGTGTAAAAATATTCTTTTTTACTTAAAAACATTCAACAGCTAATTTTTGCTTTTGTTTAGACGGTTGAATATCTTTATTTCAGATACTTGATATAACCTTATAGATTATTCTGATACTTTGCCATTTAGGTATATATGAATAAACATTTCCGAGATACTGAATGTCAGCGAATTTTTTTACGAATAATAACCGAAAGGGTTATATCATTTCTTATATTCAGTTTGTAAATTAGTAGTTTTATAGAAAAAACCTAAAACTTCAAAACAAATGACTCAGAAACTAAAAACAGCAGTTCTCCTAACAGGAGCAGCAGCGCGAATTTCTCAAGAAGTAGCAATGCTTGATAAACTGATGGATCTAAAGGGATGTGGACTTAAAATATCGCAGGATGATACGCTGGTTGCAGGATTTAGTTCAGGATCCCTAAACCTAGCAGCCATTAATGCTTGTTTTAGCACAGGAAGCCAACTTGGTTGGGATACCTACTACAAGCAAACGGTTTTATTTCCACTCACTAACAGCGATGTTTACAAAGTAAAATTCCCTCCTTTTGATACTACACCCTTACGCAATACAATTCAGAAATTTGTTGATAAGATGAATTGCAAAAAGGTAGGGGACTTGGCCTTTTACTCATACATAATTACCTTTTCGTATAGAGATATCAAAACGCTATGGGCATGCAGTCAAAACCCTGGCGATGAGTACCTGAATATCACCGATACCTTTATGTCATCCACTGCTATACCAATTCTATTCCCTTGGCAGGAGATAAGCTCTGAATCAGGGCAGCAGCGTGATTTCCCTAAGGGTCACTTTGCCGATGGTGGTACACACGGAACCTTTGATAGATTTGACACCTACTTAGGTCAATACGTAAGACAAAACGAGCCATTCGATAACATGTATATTATAAGCCCTATGCGCCAAACGGCAAAAGCTGAACGGGAGGAAATTATGGTGAAATTGAAAGAGCAAAAAATGGATGGCTTGGATCTTTCAGGGCTGATGGAGCATTTGAAAAATATTTCCATGAACACATTTATGGGATTCCTTAAAGCACTTAACGCTTGGACCTATAATGGGCAGAAAATGGCAAAGAATATTTACGTTAGCATTCCCCAAATGGATAAGAATTACCCCATTATTGATTTTGACCTTGAAAAGGAACAGTACGATGCAGTTACCGCATGGGTAGATGCTAATCCCGATAAACTAGCTATTCCAATTGACGAGTTTTTAAAGATGAATGAAGGTTTGATGGTTGAGGAGCAGTAAATTACTGTTTGGGATTTTATTAACCGCAAAGAGCACAAAGTGCAGCATAAAGGTTTAATTTACAATATTTTACTTAGAAAACCTTAGAGTTCCGAACTTTTTAAAAGGTTTGGAACTCTAGTTTTTAAGCGGCAGAGCCGAGTAATATTTGTAGCCCAAAACATAATCCTAGGAGATAAGATGCATCGCACCGAAATATCAAACCCAGCACATAAAACAATTGGCAAAAAAATTAAACGGAAAGGAGTATACCCTGCTAGCACGCCCTTACAACAATATCGCAATTTGCGATATATTATATCGAAATCACGTTACTATAACCTATCCATAACCTTTACAAGCTGCTCCCCAAATTGATTTTTGAAATCATCTATGTTTTTATAGGTTGTAGGGAAATGCCCTAACTTATCTAGTTTTTCTCGGAAGTTGAGCAGAGTTGTAAATTCATGTTTTAATTCGGTGGGATCAATAGTTGCTTTACTAAAGTAGGTGTAAATTAATGGCTTTCCCTTAGCTTTAAAGGATTCTAAAGCCACTTCGAACTCCTCATTAGTATATTTCCCAACCTTAGTATGGAAAAGGCTTACAAAAATATCACAAACTGCGATAGCTTTGTTATACTCATCCTGCAAGCGGGTTGCGGACATTGCATCAATAAAGTTTTCCCAAAGTATTAGTTTTAAGGAAATTCCTTTACTCTCATATTCATCTTTCTTGCGACTAATAAATATCTCAAACTCCCTTCTATCCTCCGATAGTTCAGAGGAGGATGCTAAAAAGATTTTTATCGTTTTCTTTTTTATTTCAAACTTAGGTTCAATAGGTTTTTTCTGCCCATCCCTATCGAAATCCTCGGGGAGAAATACCTCATCTATCATTTGGCGAATATCTACCCTTTGCTTGCCTATAGTGCAGAATATATCCCTTTCCCGTGCCTCAAGGTAGGTTTGTAAATCCTCATAAGCGTAATAGTTTGGTGTTTGGTGTTTTTCGCATACAGGGCAGTTGCAAACCACCATTTCGGAAAACTTAATGTATGGGAATGTACTTCTATGGATATGCTCAACCTCACGGCGTATATCACGTAGGAATCTTTGGCGTTTGTGAAGTTCTGTGCCATTTATGCGTATTCCAATGTACTTAATACCCTCCTGCGTTGTCTCGTGCTGTAGTACCTCTGCAATGCATCCAGCCTCACGGAAAAGAGCACCCGTAAGCCATACTTTTCCCTCCTCAATGTACTCGTGCATACGGACAATTAAACGGCTAAGTAGCCCCTCGGGCATAAAGGGGTACTGGTATCGGAAACGCAAACTATTTGATGTTTCAAAATCATAATCAGGTCTTCTATCCGGCAGTTTCAATGGAACAATATAGTAACCCGGCTTACTTTCCAGAGGGTAGCACACCTCAAAGCGGTTCTTTAGCATCAGGTTTAGTAGGTAGTTACACTCCGTTCGGGTGTAGGCCAGTTTATGTTTTTTATCACAAACTTTCTTCTGCCAGTGATCGTAAAGATGGTCTTTATGAAACTGCCCATTTCCATCAATAATTATGGAATCGCTTAGGGCATCGTAAATAGCATGGATAATCCAGTTAGGGTCTAGGAAAACAGTGTTTTGTAGGGTTTCATCATTATAATTTACAACAAAGCCTATTTTGTGGAAGTAGTCGAGAAGAAATCGGACTTCTTTTGCCTCTTCAAGCCCGTTTTGGTAACATATTTCTTCGAATTCATCTAGGGTAATATGTTTTTTGGGTTGTAATTTCTCTATCTCTTCTCGAATCGGTCTCCAAGGTTTTAGTGTTTGCTGGCCAACTATTGGTAGTTTCGATAGATTATCTGCCAATTCATTTATTAGGTTATCCCACCTATGGTTTAGGTTTCCGAAATTAATCTCGCCAAAATCTAGAATTTTCAGATTTGGGAAGGTCTCTTTGTAAAGCTTAGCATCGAAAGGTACAACGGTTTCCTGTCCCTTGTGCCTGTTAAGTAGTACCAGAATAGGGCTGTTTTTGCCCAATAACCCTATAATATGAAACCAGTACTCGTATCGGGTATTGCCACTGCGCCCATCGGTTAGTAGAATATACACCGAATCATCGGTTAGGAAGTACTGGTGTAGCATATATTGTATATCCTGCCCGCCAAAATCCCATATATGCGCTTTTATTTCTGGCAAACCCTCTAAAGGATGTTTGAATGACCTGTTAGGCTTTATTTCTACACCCAACGTTGAGGGTTGAGAATTTTCAGGCGAAGGAACTGGGTGTTTTGGGTTGAATAGCAGCTCCATTAGGGTGGTTTTACCTGCACCTGGTTCACCCACAATAAGTACTTTGGCTTCGTAAGCCTTTTCCGTTTCATACTTTTCCGCCTGTCTAAAGTATTCATGTATGGCTTCAATCCCCCCATCCACAATCTCTTTGGGGGGAATTATAATAGGATTCTCACTTAAATAGAGCGAAGTGATGCCCTTGAGCTCCTTAAGAAATGAGACATCGCTTAAATTATTGTTCCTTAAATCGAGCGAAGTGATGCCCTTGAGCTCCTTAAGAAATGAGACATCGCTTAAATCATTGTTACCTAAACTGAGAGAGGTAATTTCTGTGTTATCTTTCAGAAAAGAAATATCTTTTAAATGGTTGTTGCTTAAGTCAAGTGAAGTAATTCCTCTGTTATCTTTCAGAAAAGAAACATCGTTTAAATGGTTGTTGCTTAAGTCAAGTGAAATGAGTTTTTTGTGGTCTCTTAGAAATGAAATGTCGCCTAAATTATTTGAGCTTAAAGATAATATTGTCAGACCTTTGAATTCTTTGAGAAATGAAATATCATTTAATTTATTTCCCCTTAAATAGAGCATAGAGAGATCTTTATTCTCTTTAAGAAAAGAAACATCTTTTAAATTATTGAAACTTAAATCCAACGCAGTAAGTTTTTTGAATCCCTTTAGTAATCTAATATCACTTAAATTGTTCCCCTTTAAATCAAGAAAATTAAGATGCTCAAGATCTCTTAAAAAGGAATAATCATCTATTTGTTTATTAAAATTTAAATTGAGCCCGGAGAGTCCCTTTAATTTCCTTAGAAATGAAACATTATTTAAATTATTCTTTCCTAAATAGAGTGAATTAAGACTGTCGATCTCTATAAGAGGAGAAATATCACTTAACTTGTTGTTACATAAATCGATATCTGTTAGCCATTTAAGTTCTTTGAGAAATGATATTTCAGTTAAATCATTGGCATTTAAGTAGATTTTAGTTAATTTTTTGAGTTCCTTAAGAAAGGAATAATCCTTAATTTGACTATTGTTTGTTAAATAGAGCGTATCAAGTTCTTTAAGGTCTTTTAGAAAAGATATATCGCTCAACATATTTCCCCTTAAGCAGAGAATAGAAAGTTTTTTGAATTTTTTCAGGAAAGAATAATCTAGAATTTTTGAATCACTTAAATAAAGTGCTTTAAGACCTTCAAGTTCCGATAAAAATGAAACATCTTTTAGATTATTTCCCCTTAAATCAAGTACAGTAAGATTTTTAAGTTTTTTCAGGAATGAATAGTCTCTGATTTGCTCATTGTTACTTAAATCAAGCATGGTAAGTTCTTTGAATTCCTGGATAAATGATATGTCGTTTAAAGACATATTTCTAAGTTGCAATTCTTTAAGATGCTGGAATTCAGAAATAAAATTGTCGGGGAGAAGGGATAAAGATAAGAAATTGAGAGCCAATCCGGTTACGTTACTTTCTTTATTTATACTATAATTACGTGTTCCTTTAAAAAAATATTCAACATGATCAATTTCTGATATACTTATATAAAATAATGGAATAGTGTAGAATTTATTTTGAGTTGCTAGTTTCTCAATTGGCACTTGGTGTAGTTTAAACCCAAAGGTTTCTTCTATAAAGTGGATACGTTCAAGGTCGGTCATGGTGTGCGGGTAGTATGGTTATTATAATTTTTGTTTAAAAGGGTGCTACGCAATGTAAACAATAATGTTGAAATTTTAATGTGGGGTTGGGGGAATTTAACCGCAAAGGGGCGCAAAGATTAACCGCAAAGGTCGCAGAGTTTGAGCGTAAAGGGGAACAAGGGTTAAATTAAACCCTAGAGTTCCGAACTTTTTAAAAGTTCGGAACTCTTACCAAAATTACAGTACAAAGGTTTAATCTATAATATTTGCCATAGCCACATATATAACACTATCAAGCGGAGTGTTAAAAATGATAACGTATTTAAAAAAATGTTCGTTCTTTTCTAGCAACGTAGTTGCGTAATATTTGTAGAAAAAAAACGCATTATGTATTTAAGCTCCGTAGGAGCGAAATATAAATCAATGTATCATATGTCGCTCCTACGGAGCTTAAAAATTGACATTATTTATTCTCTACCAATATTTCGTTCCTATGGAACTTTTTAGGGACGATAAAAAAAATGAAAAGGGTTGAATTTTTAGCAACCCAATTGTCAGAATTCAAATACCATTCATCCCATCCCCTTTACCAATATCCCCATCGGGGCGAAATATTGGTAAAAGCATAAAACCATTCCTAAAAACAAATCCTGTAGGGATGAAATACAAATAAAATATCATTATTAACCGAGAAAAAATCCAAAATCAATAGGTCGCAGCGATGCTGCTTCCAGCTAAAACATCATAATCTATTCTACAAATAGTTCGCAGCGATGCTGCTTTTTAAAAAGCATAAAACCATTCCTAAAAACAAATCCTGTAGGGATGAAATACAAATAAAATATCATTATTAACTGAGAAAAAATCCAAAATCAATAGGTCTCAGCGATGCTGCTTCCAGCTAAAACATCATAATCTATTCTACAAATAGGTCGCAGCAATACTGCTTTTTAAAGTCGCAGTGCGACGACCTATTTGTAGTAATTTTAATTAAACCGAAAATCAAGCCCCGTAAGGGGTGATCTATATATTAAATGTAGTAATATCAAGTATTTCATGAATTATATAATATTTTAGTTGTACAGTAATGATAAAAGGATACTAAATGAATGACTTGCTATTGTAAGCTAATTGGAGGGGTTAATAAAGCCAAGAGTTCCGAACTTTTTAAAAGTTCGGAACTCTTACTAATACAATACAACAACATTTCTTTTATGTTCTTTCTGAACCCTTCGTGTCTATAGCCTTTCCATTACTTTTTCGAGCTGCTCCACAAACTTATTCTTCAAATCATCTATGTTGTTATAAATTGTATGGAAATGCCCTAAGTCGCTAAGTTTTTGCTTGAAATTTAAAAGCGTGATTATTTCGGGGGTAATTTTACTTATGTTTACTGCTGTATCGTTGAAGAAGGTGTAAGCTAATGGCTTTCCATTGCTTTTAAAATTACCAAAAGCTTTTTCGAACTCCTCATTAGTATTTTTCCCAACTTTGATATGGAAGAGGCTTACAAAAATATCACAAACTGCGATAGCTTTGTTATACTCTTCTTGCAGGCGGTTTGCGGGCATTGTATCAATAAAGTCTTCACATACTACCAACTTTAAGAATATTCCTTGCTTCTGATATTCTTTGTTTTTGCGATTAATGAATATTTCAAACTCCTTTCTATCCTTCGATAGTTCAAAGGAGGAGGCTAAAAATATTTTTATGGTTTTCTTTTTTATCTCAGGTTTTGGCGCAATAAGTTTTTTTTGTCCGTCCTTGTCGAAATCCTCGGGGAGATATACTTCATCAATCATTCGGCGAATATCAACCTTTTGTTTGCCCACTGTGCAGAATATCTCCTTTTCCTTTTCATCTAGGTATGTTTGCAAATTCTCATAAGCGTAGGAGTTTGGCGTTTGGTGATTTTTGCATACAGGGCAGTTACAAACCACCATCTCGGAGTACTTAATGTATGGGAATGTACTTCTATGAATATGCTCTATTTCACGGCGTATGTTGCGCAGGAATCTTTGGCATTTGTATAGTTCTGCTCCATTGATGCTAATCCCAATGTATTTAGCACCTTCCTGCGCTGTTTCATGTTGCAGTACCACTGCTTTGCACCCATCCTCATGGAATATGGCTCCTGTAAGCCACACCTTTTCCTCCTCAATATACTCGTGCATACGTACAATTAAACGGCTAAGCAACCCCTCGGGTATAAAGGGGTACAGGTAACGGAAACGCAAACTATTTGGTGCTCCAAATTCGTGTTCAGGTTTTCTATTTGGCAGTTTCGTCGGAACAATGTAGTAACTTGGTTTGCTCTCCAGTGGGTAACATACCTCAAAATGGTTCTTTAGCATTAAATTTAGAAGGTAGTTGCATTCATCTTGTGAATAGGCTTTTGTATGTTTCTTATCACAAGGATTGCTTTGCCAGTGCTCGTAAAGCTGGTCTTTTTTAAACTTACCATTTTTATTAATAATTACAGCATCGCTTAGGACATCGTAAATAGCATGGGTAATCCAGTTAGGGTCTAGGAAAACGGTGTTTTGCAGGGTCTCCTCCTCGAAGTTTAGCACAAAGCCTATTTTATGTAAGTAGTTGAGAAGAAACCGAGCGTCTCTTTGCTCTTCTAGCCCATTACGGTAACAAATTTCATCGAAATCCTCTAGGAGAATATATTTTTTTGGTCGTAATTTTTCAATCTCTTCACGAATTGTTTTCCATGGCTTAAGTGTTTGCTGACCAACAATTGGTAATTTAGATAGATTAAATGCCAATTCGTTTATAAGATCATCCCACCTGTGGTCTAGATTTCCTAAATCAATCTCTCCTAAATCTAGAATTTTCAGATTTGGGAAGGTCTCTTTATACAGCTTGGCATCGAAGGGTATAACGGCATTCTGCCCTCTGTGCCTGTTTAGAAGCACCAGTATAGGGCTGTTTTTGCCCGATAAATTTATTACATGAAACCAATACTCGTAATGGGCACTATCGGTACTCTCATCGGCTAGCAGAATATACATACAGTCATCGGTAAGGAAGTACTGGTGAAGCATGTGTTGAATATCCTGTCCGCCGAAATCCCATATATGTGTTTTAATATCGGGTAATTTTTTATCGGGATGTTTAAATAATCTGTCAGGCTTTATCACAACACCCAACGTTGAGGGTTGTGCGCTTTCGGGTGAAGGAACGGGATGTTTTGAGTTAAATAGCAACTCCATTAGGGTGGTTTTGCCTACGCCCGACTCACCAACAATAAGTATTTTGGCTTCGTAAGCCTTTTCAATTTCATATTTTTCGGACTGCCTAAAATACTCCTGTATTGCCTCAATCCCACCATCCACAATACTTATAGGCGGGTTTACTATAGGATTGTCGCTTAAATCGAGCGAAGTAATTCCCTTAAGTTCCTTAAGAAACGATACATCGCTTAAGGTATTGTTTCTTAAATCGAGCGAAGTAATTCCCTTAAGTTCCTTAAGAAACGATACATCGCTTAAGGTATTGGAACTTAAATATAGGGAAGCGATTCCCTTTAGCTCCCGAAGAAACGATACATCGCTTAAATTATTGTCGCTTAAATCGAGCGAAGTTATTCCCTTTAACTCACTAAGGAACGATACATCGCTTAAGGTATTGTTCCTTAAATCGAGCGAAGTTATTCCCTTTAACTCCTTAAGAGATGAGACATCATTTAAATTATTTTCACTTAAATATAGCGAAGTAATTCCCTTTAGCTCCCTAAGAAAGGATACATCGCTTAAGGTATTGTTCCTTAAATCGAGCGAAGTAATTCCCTTTAGCTCCCTAAGAAAGGATACATCGCTTAAGGTATTGTTCCTTAAATCGAGCGAAGTAATTCCCTTTAGCTCCCTAAGAAATGATACATCGCTTAGCTTATTGAAACTTAAATATAGCGAAGTTATTCCCTTTAACTCTCTAAGAAAAGAGACATCGATTAAACTATTGGAACTTAAATTTAGCGAAGTAATTCCCTTTAGCTCCCTAAGAAACGATACATCGCTTAACCTACTGGAACTTAAATATAGCGAAGTAATTCCCTTAAGCTCCCTAAGAAACGATACATCGCCTAGAATATTGGAGCTTAAATCGAGCGAAGTAATTCCCTTAAGCTCCCTAAGAAACGATACATCGCCTAGAATATTGGAGCTTAAATCGAGCGAAGTAATTCCCTTAAGCTCCCTAAGAAACGATACATCGCTTAAAATGTTGGAATTTAAGTTTAGCGAAGTAATTCCCTTAAGCTCCCTAAGAAACGATACATCGCTTAAAATATTGGAATTTAAGTTTAGCGAAGTAATTCCCTTAAGCTCCTTAAGAAACGATACATCGCGTAAAATGTTGGAGCTTAAATTTAGCGAAGTTAACCCCTTAAATTCCCTAAGAAACGATACATCGCTTAAATTATTGGAGCTTAAATTTAGCGAAGTTAACCCCTTAAACTCCCTAAGAAACGATGCATCGCTTAAATTATTGGAACTTAAATCGAGCAAAGTAATGTTCTTGAGTTCTTTAAGAAATGAGACATCGCTTAAAAGAACATTTTTAAGCCTTAGGTGTTTGAGAAACCGAAAGCCAGATAAAAAATTTTCAGGGAGTAAATAATAGGGTGAAAAATCGAGGGCAAGACCAATGACATTGCCGTTAGAATCTGTGCTATAATTACGGGTTCCTTTGTAAAAAAAATTCTCATCCTCAATGTCCGAAAGACTATAGAATATTAGGGATACAGTATAAAAATTTTTTTCGGTTGCCAACTTCTCAATCGGCACATGGTATAGCTTAAAACCAAAGGTTTTTTCTATAAAATGGATACGTTCAAGATCGGTCATGGTGTGCGGGTAGTATGGTTAATGTAATTTATATTTAAATAAGGTACTACGCAATGTAATCAATAATGGTAGAATTTTAATGTGGGATTTGGGAAATGGTGTAGGGTTATTTATAAAATGTTAACCACCAAGGGCACAAAGTAAAGCTCAAAGATTCATTCTATGATTTTTTTCTTAGCCACATATATAACACGGTCAGGGTTCAAAACCATGGCCGTGTTTGTAATATACCAATATCTTTCTTGTGTTATTTGTGGTTACAATTGCAGATTTTATCTCTCCGAACTCAAGCTCTCTTTGGCTTTTGTTAGCTCATCAATTAGCGGTGTAACCTCCCTTTTTATTCTCCAAACTCTTATCCTGTATCCTATAAAGGTGAAAACAACTAATGAGGTGTTTTCAATTAGGAGTAGTAAAAGTAACTCTTTGGCCGTTGAATCAGCTGATGCACCTATTAGCATTAGGTTTAAGCCAAAGGCCATGGATATGAAGAAAATCAGAAATGGTTTCCTGAAAATTGCATTTTGTTTTTGGAGAAGGTTTATTGTTTGATTGGTAAATTCAAGGCTTCCGTAAGTGAAATTAAGTTTTGAGGTGTTAAATTGATTTTTTAGGTAGTAGATCATAAATACCACAATACTTAGGAAAATAATCGTAAAACCAATGTAGGCAAATATTGAAATAGCTTTTGATTTTGGGAATAGAGTGAACATCAGGATTAGGAGGGAACTTATTACAATAACTTTAATAATGTTAATCCTACTCTGAGTGTTTTCCAATGACTTTAGTTTTTTCATAAGTGTGTCGGGGCTAGTTTGTTTGGCATCATTTACTGCCCTATCGCCCTTCGTCATCCATATTTTTTGAAGTTCGGCTATATCATTCATGGTTACTCTCGTTTAGCATTGTAAAAAGTCTTTTCTTAATTCTATTCACCTTAACTCCAACATAGTTAGGGGATATTCCCACAATCTCCGAAACCTGTTCGTACGACAGATCCTCAAGTATCATTGTTATTATTAGCCTATCCTCCTTATCGAGTTTTGAGATACAAAGGGCAAGTTTGTTCAATTGTTCCTCTTTAGCCCTGTAATCATCTGAATCTGTTCCATCAATTGGATTTGATTCGTAAAGAGAAACTTTTGCTCTTTGGTAGGTTTTTGTTTTCTTGTTGTGTATAAGTGCCGTATTTACGGCAACCTTATAAATCCAAGTCCCAATCTGCGATTCGCCCCTAAACCGATCTATACTATTCCAGATATTAATCATTATCTCCTGAAACAGATCGTCAACCTGCTCTTTCTCATATATATAACCGTAACAGATACGATATATTTTACTCCTAAAAGATTTGTATATATCAGAGAAAAGCCTCTCTTTTTCGTTTAAATCCATCGTGTTAAATGAATTTTTTAAGATTCTCAATAAACCAATCTTTGGAATCTAGCATAATATATTGTTTTACATTATCGTATATAAAAATTTTACGTTCCTTAACACCACTAAACTGTTCGTCAATTCTTTGTTTTATAACATCATCGGTCAACCCATTTCTCTTAAATAAATACGAAGTGCAAAATACTATAACTGGACATTTAACTTCTTTTATTTTTTCCCTTAAATCGGTTGTTAGCATTAGTTTTTGAGCTTCTACGATGTACCTCTTCTCGGAATTAATAATAGATTTATACACTATTTTTTGGGTTGAGGAATCGGTTGTCATATCCGTTGTTCTTTGAGTCCATACATCAGAATAATTCTTATCTGAAAGATTAGCTATTTGATTTTTAAACGCTTCGGCTTGCTTAATGCCTATTTCTGTGGTAAAGGCTGGGTTATGGATTACCATTGCAAAGGGGTAAGAGTCAATCAGAATAAGTTTTTTAAAGATTGTTGGGTTGTTTATTGCTATTTGTTCCGCAATAAAACCACCAAGTCCATGACCCATAAGTATAGGATTTGATATTTTCTCTTTTTGAATGTAGTTTAGAATTTCTTTCTGAACATCAGCAAAATTAGGATCGTTGGGATTTTTGTCGCCAGCAATTCCTTTGATTGAAACCACATAGCACGTATTGCTTGAGGAGAGAGCCTGAATAGCACTTTTCCATACTTCTGCACCTCCCAATCCGGGGATAATTAAAATTGGTGAGCCTTTTCCAAAACGTTCTACGTTAATTGTATTATAAGCCTGAGTAGCAATTGTGCTAACGGCAATGAGAAGGGTTAGAATTAGTTTTTTCATTTCCTTAATGTTTATTTTACCATTTAGTATTTTAGTTAGGTGTTTTATTACAGTAATCTGTTTAGATTCCTCTAAAATAAGAAGAAATTTAATACAAAGGAAAAAAGAGTTAGAATACAGAGATAGACAGAGGGAAAATGACTTAAAAGGTATTTTTGAAACGCTATCTTCCTGCTTTCATTGCGGATATTTTATTCGATTACATTAACAACATCTCTCTATTATTGTTTCAGTCATAAACAGGTACTTTAAAAAGGTGAATATTATACTATTCGATGGGGTTTGTAATCTTTGTAACTATTTTATCCAATTTATTATTCGATGGGATAGGAGAGGGCTCTTTAAATTTGCACCTATCCAATCCGAGGTTGGGAAATCTTTACTGAGCCATTTTAATATACAACAGGGAGATATTGATTCTGTTGTTTACATCCGGGGTGATAAATGCTTTATTAGATCAAGTGCTGTTCTATATGCTTTAAAAGACTTAAAAGGGCTTTGGATGATGTTTTTTTTACTAATTGTAATCCCAAGATTCCTACGTGATTTAATTTATAATGCGATTGCCAAATCAAGATATAGGCTGTTTGGTAAAAAGGAGAACTGTATGATACCTTCTGAGGAGGTTGAGCATAGATTCTTAGATTGACAAGATTTTATAATGAGAGATGGGCAGAATCAATGGACTCTCTTTATTTGAGTAGATGTTAGATTAAAATGAGAGGTTGAATATTTCATCAACCTCTCATTAATTAAGTTAAAACCGATAACCTATAAAGGTTATTTTTTGAAATTAAAGACTATTTCAGTACAATTTGGCTGTTCATAGTTTCACCATTCATTCTAACATTAACGATATAAATACCAGCAGGAAGATTTGCTAGATTTATTTGTCTCTCTTCGTTTACGTTTGATTTGTTGAATGGTAAGGTTTTAATTACCTGACCAATAGTATTGTATATTGTAACTTGAACTGATCCAGTATACTCAGAATTAATTTGAAGTTTAAATTCACCATCGGTAGGATTTGGGTATACGCTAATTCCGAAAGTACTAGGAACTTCTCTAGTCTCATCGAGTTGAGGAGTTACACCTCTATTTGCGAATGTAAGTCTAATATTTGGACGATAACTTGAAACAGTTGCTGTACCTGTTGGTGCAGTATTATCAGCTCTGATATACATGTGCTTGCTAGTTGCAGATGTGTATTGACAAGCTGGACCTGTACTTGTACCTGCACCAGTTCCAGTGTAGTTAGTTTCAACTAGAACCAATACGTTATTCGATCCGGCCGTATAGCTGAAATTTGTTGTTAGTGCAAATGCTTTCCAAGTGTTAGCGGTTGTTCCTGCCATTGTTCCGTTATAAACCAATGTAGCACCCGAAATTGCTGTTGCCCAAGTTGAAGCAGTAATTGTAGTGGCAGTAGTATGCTTAATGTAAATCTTCACAGGAACATTGTATGATAATGTTATTGTTGGATACCACTCTACTTTATTGATTATACCTGCTGCGCCAACCTCTGCTACGGTGTAAAGTGATGCGCTTCTCTCATAGCCATAGTAGCAGCTAAGCGGGTAACCCTGTGTTGCAGTTCCAGTACCAATTATAACAGTAGATCCACCACCACCTGTTAATGTTGTGAAAGATACTTGTGTACCATAAGCAGTTCCGTTTGCATTGATTGCATATGCTCTTACATAGTAAAGAGTATTTGCAGCTAAACCAGTCATATTTGAAGTAAATGTACCTGTACCCGAACCAGTTACCACTTTGCTGTTTGCGGTGGTTGGGTTTGCGGTTGTTGCGTAGCATATACCCCTTTCAGTAACTGTAGCACCACCATCAGCAGTTACATTACCGCCACTTGTAGCAGAACTTGAGGTTATGCTTGATGCAGCAGTTGTTGTAACGGTTGGAATAGTAGTTGAGCCACCGGTAGTAATTGAAATATTATCAATATACCAGTAGTCAATCTGATACAAGTCACCATCAGCAACAAGTGCAAAATAGGTAGCTGCTGAATTTAGGTTCGTTGTTACGGTAACATTAACAGTGGCAGCAGCAATATTTGTAGCCGATGTAGCAACAGACCAGCTGGTATTTGTCCATGTTGATTTATCATTCGAAGTTTGTAGGCGTAAAGTAACACCCGCAGCATAGGCATCAAGCATATGTTTGAAGGAGAATGTTACTTGGCTAACTCCAACGGTATTAACTGCTGGAGTGATAATCCTTGTGGTTGCTGGGTTTACCTGTTGGTATGTACATTTTAGCTCATAAGCCGCACCACCTGCAGTTGCTGTATTTGACATGGTCCAACGCTCAGTAATACCAGTTCCTGTATTTTGGGTTGTCCAGTTTGCTGGTAATGTTGAGGCTGCAAAGTTTTCAGTAACAGGCAGTGTAAGTGCTACTGGGTTAAGTGTTGTAACGTTTACAGTATTGCTAGCAGCAGAAGCATTTCCAGCGGCATCTTTAGCTTTAACATAGAAAGAGTAGCTTGTACCCGCTGTTAAACCAGTAACATTGTAAGTTGTAGTGGTTGAAGTTGCATAGAATGAGCCATTTCTGTAAACATCATATCCAGTTACACCTACGTTATCGGTTGATGCTGTCCAACTTAAAGTTAAAGTTGTTTGTGCAACATTTGAATATGCAAGATTGGTTGGAGCTGTTGGAGCCTGCGTATCGCTACTAGCTGTTGGGCCATTCAGGTGCCCTGGAGTTCTTGTGTACAATGATGGATCACCGAATACAGTCCATGTATCAGCCATATTTTCACCGTCTGTGCCATAACCATCAATCATTTTGAACATACCGTTAACAAACATTCCACCGTAAGATTTGAATGTATTGGCAACAAGTAAGTCATTCATTTCATCCTGAGCTAACATTGGTGAAGCCCATGATTGGTTAATTGTTGATCCGCAGAAAACAACTGCACCAACTGGGTTACTGCTGCCATCCGTGCTACGTAACCAAGTTTCGGCAAAGCAGGTAGTTGATTTGAAGTTACCAACAACACAAGCAACAGAGATTATGAATGGGTATTTATTGGTGTTGGTTAATGCTGCAACATTTGTACTGGTATAAAGCATTGAAGACCAACTGGTTTCACTGCCATGGCCAACATAGTTGATTATACCTGTCCCAGTATTAATTAAACTTGTAAGTTGAGCTGCTGTACCACCATTCTGATAGCAGTCGGTAATTGTATAGCCATAGTTGGTTAAATCGGTTTTAATATTATTCATGTGTTGTTCATCGCTTTCACCCATATCGCCACCACCACCAACGCCTTCGTTTGATGCTATTCCAACACCTTTTGTAAGGTTAGTTGCGGAAGATAGCATATCTCTTTCATAGTAGATAGTTTTATTTACTTGTGTTGTAACATTTGCAACACTTTCAGCAGAAAAACGACCAACAAAAATATCTAGGTAGTGGTCGGTACCAACGGTATAACCATAGTTATTATCTGAATCACCGGCTGTTGTGCTTGAGGTTGGAACCTGAGCATTGTCACCAACAATTAACAGATATGTTAACCCGTTGGTGTTGTAGAAGTTCTGTACGTATGTTTTAAGAGCAGCAGAGCTGCCGATTGTTGAGTAGTTAACCAATGTAGCTGTGAAACCAATTGAGTTTTTCCATGTAACAAGTGGTTGTACTGCGCTTGCGTAGCTATCATAACTTATAATAAGCATTTTCTTGCTAGCTTCGCTTAAGGGAGTATACTTACTTGCTGTAAAGTTGAGAAAGTGGTTTGAGTAGATTGATTTGAAACCAGCATCAATTTGGTTTAAAGCCTTTTGTCTGTTTAATACGTTTCTACCCTCTTTTCCAGTTGCGATAACCTTTACGATAATTTCGCTATAAATACGAAGTTTTTTGGTAACAGGGTTATACTGATAGGGTTGCATAATGATTGTTTGCCCACGGAAATCTCTAATAATATAAGGATCTCCTAGAGATGCAATATCACCTGGGAAAAAAGCATTTGTTTGATACTCTACGCCATATTCATAGGGGATGTTGTTAGGGTTTTTATCCCTAGATATTACACCTTTTGAAGGAGCAATATCAATATTATCCACCTCAATGAACTTTGAGCTAACAACCTCAATTGCCATAGCATCCCTATCAGGAATAATGACCGATTGAGTATTCTTACCCAAATCTGGAGCACCTTTCTTTTGAATTTGAGCTCCTTTGTAAGATAAAACAACAAAAGCATTGCCTTTGGTTGTATTTACACTTTGTAAACCATAGGCGCTTTGGGAGAATTTTACAACGATTTCTGACTGATTCGATTTGATTAACTCAAAATCAGCAGTTGCTTTTTTTTGTTGTCCTAAGTACTGCCAATTAGTTTGCTGAGCAACAGCAGAAAAATAAAGCATAACAATAAGACATGAAGTAAAGATTTTTTTCATAGGTTAAATTAATTAGTGGATAAATATATTTCTAAAACGTAATATTAAAAAAAATGATATTTCGATGATATTTATAGTATACATATAATTAAATTAATGAAAAAATAGGATTTTATCTATTAATAAAATGAGTGTTTAATTGGGTTCTGTTAAAAGCTATTTTATGACATAAAATATTATAATCGAAACTCCTATTATTCGCCAGAAAATAGAATATTATATTGGAGCTTACTTCTCATAATCTATTGAGTTATTAAGTTCATCGTTTTAAATTACAATAGTTCGGTAAATTTTTTGGTGTATTTTGGTACCTTGGTGATTTTGTGGCTATTATAAAATTTTGCCACCAAAACACAAAATATCACAAAAACAATATGTTACAAATCAATAATAAAACTATAGCGAACCATTGACATTAGTGTTAAAAAAACAAAAAAATGGATAGTCAATAATTTATCCTATCATCTTTCAATTATCTTTGAGTGCGATATATATGAGAATGCGAAAGGGAAATGTTATTAAATTTATCTTTATTATAATCACCTTATTTTATTTAGAGGGAGGTAAGACTATTGCTCTCGTAAACCATCAAATATACTGCACTCATTATTTGACGGATATAGACGATTCTGAAATCTCTAGCAACAATCATCTTTTTGATTCACTTGAAGAGGATAATTGGAATTTGCCATACGCTTTAAATTATACAATTCCACAATTAGGAACGGAGAATCAAATTATTTCTAACCCTTTTTCTCCACAGAAAAGGTGCAATTCAATTTGGCAACCACCCAAGTTAGTTTAACAATTCTTTCATAAAATTAATTTGTTCTTATCTGAAATAAATCGGATGGGGTATCGGTTTTACTCATCTATACCAATAATTACTATGATAAATGAAAAAAAACGTGTTGCAGGTATTTCCGTTTTTGCTGCACTATTCTTAACAGGTTTTAAACTTGTTATTGGTATTATTACTGGTAGTCTTGGTATACTCTCCGAGGCTTTGCATTCAGGTTTGGATCTAGTGGCAGCTGTGATAACCTATTTCTCGGTTAAGATGTCAGATACGCCTCCAGATAAAAAACATCATTATGGACATGGTAAGGTTGAGAATTTTTCCGCATTCCTCGAAACCATTCTGCTTTTAATTACTTGTGCCTGGATTATCTATGAAGCGTTGCATCGACTGATCACAGGCAATACTGATATTGAGATAAATGTATGGAGTTATATCGTAGTTGTAACCTCAATAGTGGTTGATATATCACGCTCAAGAGCGTTGTATCGTGTAGCTAAAAAGTATAATAGTCAAGCATTAGAGGCTGATGCACTTCATTTTTCAACTGATATCTGGAGTTCTGCTGTTGTTCTTGTAGGGTTGATTTGTGCAAATTTTGGTTTCTTTTTTGCCGACTCGGTTGCTGCATTAGTAGTTGCATTAATTGTAATAGTAATTTCCTATAGGTTAGGCAAACGTTCAATGAATGAATTACTTGATCATGCACCTAAGGATAATGTAGCCAAAATCGAAGCTCTTATTAATACTGTCTCTGAAGTTAATAGTTACAAGAACTTATGTGTTAGAACTGCGGGGGCTGACACCTTCGTAAAAGTAACCATCCTATTAGACTCAAGATTGACACTAGGTGAGGTACATGAAATATGCAATAAACTTGAGCGGGTGATTTGTAAAGAGATTGATAGGTGTGATATTACAGTTCATACCGAACCATTTGATTAAAGAAAATGATTCTTAATAATTATCTTAATGATAACAATATGGGATTTGATGAGTTATTCGAACACCATGATAAACATAGAAGCCACGGGAGCTACGGAAAGAATAGTTATAACCACGATGACTATGACTATGCAGGTAGAAGCTCGGAATACTACCTACGCAAATATCAGTTTCACGATTATCTCTTAAATAAAATTTGGAGTAATAAGAAACTACGAGTTGCAGTTATTGTGCTTGTCATCATTTTAGTATTAATAGTGATTCTACTGATAGTTGCTCTGATCCCCTTGCTTTTTAAATTGCTTGATTATATAATGCAAAATGGTGTACAAGGCATATTTAGTAGTATAACCAGTTTTGTTGAAAAGCTTTGGAATGGAACAGGGAAATAAAAAGCGTATCGACCAATAATTTGTAATAAGAGACAAGTAAAAATAATTTAAAAATGAATGCTATGAATTGTCCAAAATGTAATGTAACCCTTCTTATGACTGATAAGCAAGGTGTTGAAATAGATTATTGCCCTCAGTGTAGGGGCGTTTGGCTCGATAGAGGAGAATTGGAGAAAATTATTGAAAGATCCTATGCCCTTGAGAACCAATCAGATTCTTTTCTTGGTGGTGAAAGCCACCGTTACGAAAAGCATCACGATGGTCACGATTCACATGGCTATAATAAATACGGACGGAAAAAGAATTTCTTGTCGGAACTTTTCGACTAAACAAATATGAGTTCTTTCGGTTTTAGTTTTTTGTTAGTTAAGGTGGAAGAGGCTGTCTGAAAAGTCAAAATTAGTTCTCGCAAAGCCCTCAAAGGAAAAACGCTAAGATCGCAAAGTGTTGAAATAACGAATAATTTACTTTGCGTTCTTAGCGTGAACCTTTCTTTTTAGACAGCATCTTTATTTCGTATTAACTAAAATATTTCTTATTGATTATAAAACAGTTATGACTTTATTCAAAAGATTATATAGATGGGTTTCACATTGGGCTAAAACTCCTTATGGATCAATAGCTTTATTTGTTTTGGCATTTGCCGAATCGATATTTTTTCCTGTTCCAGCAGATGTGTTGCTTATTCTGCTTGTGATGGGTTGTAGTGTTAAGGCTTTTCAATATGCTTTGATTTGTACTATTGGATCTGTGGCAGGTGCACTTGTTGGCTACTCGGTAGGATATTTCACATGGCTACAATTGGATGGGAGTTTTACAGGATTTGCTAACTTTTTCTTTGATAATATACCTGGATTTTCGGTTAGTTTGTATAATAGTATCAAAGTGTTATATGAACAGTGGGGTTTTTGGGTGATTTTTACAGCAGGATTTACCCCAATTCCCTTCAAAGTATTTACTATAACAGCTGGGGTTTTTGATTTGAACCTACTGATGTTTTTTCTCGCTTCGGTTATAGGTAAAGGGGCAAGATTTTTTATTGTTACTTTTTTGATCTGGAAATATGGCTCAAGAATTAAGCAATTCATTGAGAAGTATTTTAACCTTTTAGCATTAGGGCTTACCACTTTTATTATTGGTGGTTTTGTGGTTATAAAGTACGTTTTGTAATTATTATACCAAAATTAAAAAGTTCGCAAAGTGTCATTAAATCAATGCTTTGCGAACTTAATTCGAAATTATATATATATCAGTCGATCTGCCTTCCTACTTCCTAAATCTCCTAATAAATGCTTCCACCTCTGGAACACCACCTTGATAAATCAAATATCCATTATATGGTTCCCTTTGCGTAATCTCATCATTTATTGGGGTAAGCATTAGCCGCTTTATCTCCTCACGATCGTTGGTTTGACCTAAAACCCAACCCAACTTAATGTAGGCTGTTTCGGGGATCATATTCTCAAGAGGGATAATTCCTTTAGCCATTAGGTCTCGACCGGTATCGTAAACGTACATATGAACAAATCCCCATAGAGTTTGTACTGTCATAAATACATGAACACCTTTTTTATAGGCACGTTCAATTGCAGGATAAAGCGGTTTGTTGATATGACCAAGTCCAGTTCCTGCAATAATAATCCCTTTATACCCACTCTCCACCAACGAATCAATAATATCGGGTTGCATGTTTGGGTAGTAGTAAACAATCGTTACTTTCTCCTCAAAATATGGAAGAATCTTAACCTTTCTATCCTTACGACGATGGTTGTAATCCTCCTTTATGGGTTTTACTCCGCTGCGGCTAACCGTGGCAAGTGGAGTATCACCAATTGTACGGAATGTACTACGGTAGGAGGAGTGCATCTTACGTACACGTGTTCCTCTGTGCAAAAATCCGTACTCATCCGAAGTTGGGCCAAACATACAAACCATCACCTCTGCAATATCCGAATGACCCGCTGCGGTTGTTGCGTGCATTAGGTTTAAAGCAGCATCGCTACTCGGTCGGTCGGAGCTACGTTGTGAACCAACTAGTACAATTGGAACTGGAGAATTTTGCACCATAAAGGTAAGTGCCGCTGCGGTATGACTCAGGGTATCAGTTCCATGTCCAATTATAATACCATCAATACCGTTCTCAATCTCTTTTCCAATGGCAATTGCCAATGCCTTGTACTGTTCGGGACCCATATTCTCGCTGAATACAGCGAAAAGTTTCTCGGTAGTTAGGTTGCAAATATCTGCAAGTTCAGGAACTGCACCATATAATTCTCCTGGTGAAAAAGCAGGAATTACCGCACCTGTTCTATAATCAAGGCGTGATGCGATTGTACCGCCAGTTCCTAAAAGCTTAACTTTTGGTAGGTTTGGAGTAACCGGAAACTCTTTTTCAGGGATCTTATAGGTGGCTTTAAAGTATCCAGTTTCCTTCATCCCTTTGATGGTAACGATGTCTATTCCAATATTATATCCGGTCTCGATTTTTAGCACGATATGTTGATCGTCATCATTCTCAGAACGAGGGAGAACAGTTCCTTTAAATTCACCACGTGTAGTATCGATAACCGCTTTACCCCAAACACGAACATTATATTTTTTAAGCACCTCTAGCGCTTTGCCTTTATAACCTTGAAAAATATCTTCCATTGTGTCTAATATTTCTAATTATGACTAAATCTACTTAACAAGCTTTTTCTCGATGCTCTTCTTTAAATCCTTTAGATCAACATTCCCTAAAGCTTGACGGTTTAACTGACCCATAGCCCAGTTTAAGGCTACATCAGGTGAACTGCTTTTTGAAACTCTAATCTCACGGAATTTCTCAAGTAGGTAATCAACCGGAGCCAAAAGATCATCCTTTGTACGTCGTTTAAAGTTTAAGCTAGTAAGTACTGAATCGAAATCCATATTGGGGTGTTGATAGATAATTGGAAGCATCATCTTAGCAATGGATGGTTGTAGTTTTTGTTTATTAAGAAACTCAAACATCTCGATGATTCGGTTATAAGTAAAATCGTTGTGTTTTTCGATCTTTCCCTCAACAAATTTTAGCTGATGACCTAAGAAAGTGCCTGCAAATCGACCTGAAACACCTAATTTAACTAGTTGCTCAATAACAGGAACAAGGTTTTTCTTTAGGAGATATGTGTAAGTATCAGAAGGAATCTTCCAGTCTTTCATCTGCTTATACCTATCGGCAATATCCATTTGGATACGCGTTTTAAGCATGTCGATATAGCTTTCTTCCAGTGGAATAGGAGCAGAGTCGGTATCAGGATACATACGATCAGCACCCGGTAAAACCCTTTCAAATAGTGTAGTTCCATCTTCCAATGGTCTACGTGTTTCTCTGGGAACTCCATCAAATGCCATCATACAACGCTCCTGTATGGTTTCCAATGCAGTTTTCATATCATCTGCAGGCCCCCAAATTAGGATAATTGCATCATCCTCTGTAGCTTTTAGTGGAATTGAGAGGGTATTGAAATCTTTTGCATTTAAAGGCGCAACTAAGTCCTCAGTGCTAGTGATGTTAGGTTTTTCTATCCCTGCAATAACTTTTAACCTATCGCTTAGCTCATTGGTAAAACTCTTTCCAGGTTGCGTAAAATGTGATAGGATACCTTTAAACTCTGGTAAGCAAATAGCATAAACTTTATAACCAACATCAGCATAATTGATTGCTGACTGATATTCTAGTCCAATGTCACGTGGATCAATCTCAATATGTCTTAACTGCCAATTGGCAGATGTTTTTACTTTTTCAAGTAGTAATTTACGAATATTCAATAATGCCCATTGACGGAAGCACTCATTGTGCGATAATTCTGGAATCCATTTTAGATGCGAAACACCTTTAATCTCAACCCTTGTACCTCCCTCGCAGCTTACATTTGTATCCTGTCTGGCTGCTCCCATTCCAGTGCGAACCTTACCAGTACTGCGATTTAGAAAACGAATGTATTCACCTGCTTCGCGAAGTTCATCGGGGGTAAGGCAATGAGGGTGAGTTACAGTTTCGATAAGTGGCATTCCCAACCTATCGGTTTTATAGATACGTTGATGACCAATATCGGAGATTTCTCTACAAGAATCTTCCTCAATACTTAGCTGAATTAGACCAACCTTTTTGTTTTTAAGTTGAATTGCACCCTCAACTCCTAAAATGGCTGTACGTTGAAATCCTGTTGGAATTGAACCATCAAGGTATTGTTTGCGGGTGATATGAACCTCACCAACAATGTTGAGTTTGCTAAGTAGTGAGATTTCTAAAGCGATTTCTAATGCCTCACGGTTAACTGGAAATGGTGGGGTATCATCAATTTCGTATGTACAGGTAGTTTGGTTGTGAATACGATAAGTAATCTCCTTGCGAGTTTTGAATTCCATTAGCGCAGTACCATCATATTCACCCATCTCGCTCAGAGTTGGACGCATGTGACGGATTAGTTCTGCATGGTAGTCGTTACTATCGTGAAATATGCCCGCAGGGCAACGACAGAAGAGTTTCTTTTTTGTTTTAAGTTGCTGATGTACCTCAAGGCCTGATTTGAAGCCTATCCGCTGATAATCTTCTACTGTAGCTTTCTTACGAACTACGTAGCCGATAGATTTCATGGTGGTTTGGTAGTTCTTATGTGGATCGAACTTCTTAGTTGGTGTTGAACCTTTTTTCATCTGTCTATTCTTTTGTTTTTATAAGGTGCAGATGGAACATCCATAGGATAGTCATTCTCTTGTGCGTTAAGGCTAATATCATGGATGTTTCACGCGTATAAATTTTAGTTATTTTTCAGATCTGATGAACCCTTATGGGTTCAGCGAAACCAACAAAATTAAAGAAATTAACTATAGCAAACTTTTAATCTTATGATTCAATATCTAGCTTATCGTGCCCTAAAATACTAATGTCTGTGGCACAAAAGTTATATGCTGAATGCAAAGTAAATCCTGTAAAAATGCCCTTAAAATGGCAGCCCTAAATTAGCTTTGTTTCCGATGATTCCAAAATGTGAAACGGAAGACAAAAAACAAATTATCAACTAATTGTTAATTCATTGAAATATTATTTGATAAAAAAGACATAATTACTTAATTTTCATAAATTTGACTCGAAGTATTTTGTGATAAACTATTGACTATGTTTAATATCATAAAAAACCTTTTTGTATTAATTGCTTTATGCGCACTTTCATCTTGTTACCATAGGGAGTTGCATTATTCCTTTGATACATCCTCTGGAGGAGTTATTTCTGGCTCCTCATACTACTATCTTGCCAATGCAAGAGAGTTTCAGATGCCAAAAGGCATTAGCACTTTCCCTGATGGAGGTATGTCAAGAGATGTTCGTTATCTTTTTGGACTTTTTAAAACAGATACTTTAACCAATTCAACTATTTTAGTTACAAAAATTGGAAAGGTAGTTGGATGGCCTTCTAGGTATTCAACCCGGTTGGATAAGAATAGTTCCTACATTGGCATTGGTATAATAAATGTAACTCAAGTCGATTCCATTAATGGAATTTATCTGTATAATTTAAAAAACAATAAATTCAAACGGTATTCAAAAGAGAGTGGTTTGCCTGCATTTACACAGAATGGATTGTTGATGGCATATTGTATTAAAAATAAATTAGTGATTGATGATTACGCTTCTAAAAATACTCTTTTCTCTTATCTGCTAAATTTTGTGCCAGAGTTTGTTACATGGAAGAGCGATAATGAGATTTATCTATTCCTTTCAAACCCATTCAGGGTTAAGATTTTGAATATTTCAACAGGTGTAACTACGGATACAAGGCTGAAGTTTATTAAGAATTTTGATCAGGAGATTGATATCAACCAAATTAATAGGAAAATTAAGAATCCGTCCAAAGAGTCAAAAGTAATTTTGGATAATAGCTTCTAATCGAATCTGATTGTTTTTTCAGGACTTATCCTAGAAATAACCATTGATGGAACTACAAGCATTGCAATGGTAACCAGAAATGTACCAATGTTAAGTAGGAGAATATGGATAGCGTTGAGGTATATTGGAACGGTTGATAGGTAGTAACTTGCTTCATCTAATTTGATAATTCCAAATTCTTTTTGGACAATACAAATTGCTAAGCCAATAAGGTTTCCGAAAAATAGTCCACGTAAAACAATAAAACCCGATTGAATAAGAAAGATTCTTCGAACTAAAGGATTTGCTGCTCCCATTGCTTTTAGAATACCTATCATTTTAATTCGTTCAAGAATTATAATTAGAAGACCAGAAATCATATTAATTCCAGCAACTAGAATCATTATAACTATTAGGATAACCGCGTTTATATCTTGAAGCCCGAGCCAATCGAAAATGGTGGGATATTTCTCAATTATGCTTTGCACTTTGAGTTTGGAACCATCATCAAAAAAGATAAATCCAGAGATATCATCTACTTGTAAAGCCAAATCCTCAATACGATCAAAATCATCAACAAGTATCTCGAATCCTGATATTTGATCATCCTTCCAGTTATTCAGTTTACGAATATGCCTAATATCAACAAGTATAAATGTTTTATCGAATTCACCCATTTTTGTATCGTAAATTCCAGAAATGGTAAACCTTCTTACTCTCGGGGGCTCTTGCACGAAAAACATATCGATCTTATCGCCAACCTTCAATTTAAGTAAGCGAGCAAGGGATTTCGAAATTAGGGTGTTATTTGTTGTTGATGTATCAGAGAGTTCAAAGATATTTCCTTCAACAAGACTTTTTTTGAAGAAGCTCCAGTCGAAATCCGGACCAATTCCTTTAAGTACAACACCTTGAATATCAGTATCTGTTCTTATGATTCCTGGTTTTAAAGCGAATACTTGAATATGACGAATGCCTTTAATCGCTTTTATCTTAGGAATACAATCCTGATTTTTGCTAATTGGTTTGGTTTCGTATGAGCGATTACTATCGTAATTTATGAGTTGGATATGGCTACCGAAACCTATTGTTTTTTCGCTTATCTCCTTTTTAAATCCTGTAACCACAGCAATAGCTATAATCATAATAGCCAAACTTAACGCCACGGCAATGGTGGTAATACGAATGAACGGTCGAGATAGGGTTCCATTTCCGCCATCCTTACTCATCAAACGCTTTGCTATGAAATTCTCAAGATTCACTTTGACAAGTTAATAAGTTAGTAAGTTAATATGCTACCCAATACTTTTCTCTTTTCGTACACCACTTGCCGCTTTTTGTTTGCCACTCAATTCGCATGCTAAGATAAATGTTATTGATTAATTCTAACTATTTTCTTCCAAAATCGGCAGGGATTTCGCCCCATATGGTAGTTTCCCATTTCAAGATTGGATTTTTCCAAATATTCTCCTTTAGCCATTTTTCTGCTCTTTCCAGTAATTCGAAAAGAAATTCATTTTCGGGTGATTTTGCAAGTTTTGTATTCGCTTTTCGATTTCTAACCCATGATATGGCCGTCATTGAATCGGTGTAGATGGGTAAACTACTTTTCTCTCGTTTTAGTATTGCGAGCGCATGAACTATTGCTAAAAACTCGCCGATATTATTGGTTCCGTCGCGGTATGGCCCCTGATGGAAAATTAACCTTTTGGATTTTGCATCTACCCCCTGATATTCCATATCACCTGTTACTGTATTACAAGCAGCATCAACTGCAATTGAAGGGAAAACAGGCTTAGGCTGATCTTCTGGAAGACCTAACAGTGTTTGCTCTTTCGATGTTTTTTTCTTAAACTCCTCATAGTTTCCATCGTAGGCTTTTTCGGCTGCAACTCGGGTCGGAAACCCTTTGTATTTTGCGTTGGGGTAGTTCTTTATCTGTTTTTGACACTCATCCCACGATTCGTAAATGCCCGGTTTTAGCCCCGACCACACTACATAAAACTTACTTACTTTAGGCATTTATCTTTTTTGATTTGTTGTTTTACTCAAAATCGGGATACAAAAGATATTTCTTTCTAACCTTTTTAAAGTCATTAAGCCGTTTCTCCCAACTTTTACTAATTGCATCAGCATCGAGCCCTTGCTCAATCTGTTTCTTTAGTTCTGGTGTTCCCGAAAGGTTAACAAAAAAGTTATTGAAGAATGATTTTTTATCGTTAAACATTTTGTATGCGAAAAGAAGCCAATCAAGATTAATTTTTGGATTATCTTTAAAGTACTTTGCTGAATATTCACGTAAATCGAACCCATTACACTGTTCGTTTTTAAATGGAGGATTTTTACTAGCTCCAATTTTTTCAACAGGAATGTAAGAAAATCCAGTATTTGGGAGAGAGGGGTGTCCAAAAATTTGAAAAGGGAAATCGGTTCCTCGCCCAACACTTATACGTGTTCCTTCGAAAAATCCAAGTGATGGGTATAGTAAAACGGAGGTTTGGTTTGGTAGATTTGGAGATGGTCGTACTGGCAGAGAGTACATCATTTTATGAGTATAGTCCTTACAAGGAATAACCACAATGTTGCATTGAATGCCATTTTTTAGCCATTTTTCGCCATTAATCATTTGAGCATATTCACCAATGGTCATTCCGTGTACCAGTGGAACAGGGTGAAGTCCAACAAAGGAACGGTAGGTGGTATCGAGTATTGGGCCATCAACATAAAACCCATTGGGATTTGGCCTATCAAGGATAATTAATGTGACGCCCTGCTCGGCACAAGCCTCCATCACATAATGCATTGTGGAGATGTAGGTATAAAAGCGAACTCCAACATCCTGCATATCGAATACTACAATCTCAATACCCTTTAAATCTTTAACCAATGGTTTTTTATGGCTTCCGTAAAGCGATATAACTGGTAAACCAGTTTTTTTATCGGTATAGTTCCTAATGAATTCCCCAGCATCGCCCTCACCACGAAAACCATGTTCGGGGCAAAAAATCTTTTTGATTCTGATTTTCAAGGATATTAAACTATCAACTAAATAAACCTTTCCTATGGTTGAGGAGTGATTTGCCACCACTGCAATCTTCTTATGGCTGATTTTAGGGATGTACAATTCGGTTTGTTCTGCCCCAGTCGAAATTGTATCTAGCTGTGCATAAATGGGATTAGCAAGGAGCAGAACAATTGCTATAGCATATAGAGTGTGTTTCATCAATCTTGTAAAATATTCTTTACTAAAGTATACAAATTCATGCAAATTAAAGCAATTTGGGGTAGAAAATGGTTTTTTAAGAAAAAGAAGACATCTCTGGTTTTGGGTTGTAAAAAGATTCTTATTGCCGCAAATCACTATATAGTCATTCTAACCAACGCAATCAACTTATCTTCATATAAAAGCAAAACTCGCTGTGAGATGGGTTTTCTAATCCTTTATATTGCAGGCACAGCCTGTTTACTATAGCCCGATGGCGATACAACTTGTTCCACACTTTTGCGGGAGTTGACAGCAGAACCCATTCATTTTTTATTTTTACTTACAGTTTCCGATGAACGTGGTGGATTAGATCATGGCTACATGACTACCCTTTACATAGTCTCTAATAGAGGCTATGCCTAGAATTCGTTCCCGTTTTGCAGGTTCCAGTTTTATATCCTTATTACCACTAACCAATGACTCCAATGGAATTCCTAGATATCTGTTGAGTAAGGTTATCATCTTTAGTGTTAACGGTCTTTTGCCGTTTAACACCTCTGATACCCTTGTCTTTCCTCCAAATAGCGGGGCGATATCAGTTTGCTTAAGGTTCATCTGTTCCATTCTGAACTTAATCGCCTCAATGGGGTTGGGTGTGCCAAGCTGATAGTGCTCTTGCTCGTACTTTTCAACCAGCAATGATAGGAGTTCCATCTCTTCACCCTCCGAACTATTTGGTTCAATGGGGTTTTCGGAGCTGTGGATAAGACTATAAATCCTTTCGCAGGCTGCGTTGTACTCCTTTTTCGTCTTTAGTATTTTAGTTTTCATAGTTCACTGTTTTAGCGTCTATTCTATCGTACTCCTTATGTGTGCCGAACCACACGATAAAAACAACCTTTAGTTTGTACTCTACATCAACTATTAATCGGTAATCGTTGCCTTTGATGTTAAATACAACCCTTTTCGAGTTAATTATGCTAGCGTTGCCGTACTTCAATTTAAGCTCATTAGCGTTGTTCCAGGTTGAGAATCTAACCTCGAAGATCCAAGCCTTAATAGATTCCTCAGCTTGCTTGTATCTATTAAGTTTGCAGTACTCGGTTAACGTTTTCTCCTTTACTATTCCCATACTCTGCAAAGATAATAAAAGTTACCAAATCGGGTAACTTTTTAAGAGATAAAAGGGCATAAAAAATGTCATGGCCAATACCATGACATTTTTTTAAATTAATATTTGGTCTTACTAAATAGTCCTACCCGGATATTGTTTCAATGCTTCTTCTAAACACTTCATAGCGTTCTTTAAATCGTCAATCTTAAGAACGTATGCAATACGAACCTCGTTTTTGCCATAACCACATGTTGAGTAAAAACCTGTAGCAGGGGCAAGCATAACAGTTTGATTGTTGTATTCAAAACTGTCGAGTAACCATTGAGCAAATTTATCGGAATCATCAATAGGTAGCTTAACTACAGTGTAGAAAGCACCCTTTGGTTTTGGGCAGTAAACACCTTCCATCCTGTTAAGCGCATCAACCATATAGTTACGACGCTCGATATACTCGTTGTAAACTTCGGTGAAATATTCCTTTGGAGTTGCTAATGCGGCTTCCGCTGCAATTTGACCGTATGATGGTGGTGAAAGTCTTGCCTGTGCAAATCTTAATGCCGAGGCAACTACCTCTTTGTTGAGCGATATTAAAGCTCCAATTCTAACACCACACATGCTATAACGCTTCGAAACGGAATCCAAAAGAATTACATTGTTCTCAAGACCCTTAAGCATCATAGCAGAGAAATGGGTTTCCCCATCGTAACAAAACTCACGATAAACCTCATCGGAGAATAGGTACAAATCGTGTTTTTTGATAATGGTTGCTAACTGCTCTAATTCTGCCTGAGAGTATAGATAACCAGTAGGGTTATTGGGGTTACAAATTACAATTCCCTTTGTTTTTGGAGTAATTAACTTCTCAAATTCGGCAACTGGAGGTAAAGCAAAATCGCTCTCGATATATGATGTTATTGGTTTTACTACAACTCCAGCCTGTAATGCAAAACTATTATAATTTGCATAGAAGGGTTCTGGGATAATTACCTCATCATCAGGATTTAAACAGGTCATAAAGGCAATTGTGATAGCCTCTGAACCGCCCGTGGTTGTGATAATATCGTTTGGAGTTATGTTTATGCCAATAGTTTTGTAGTAGTTTGCTAGCCCTTTACGATAACTCTCGTTACCAGCAGAATGGCTATACTCTACTACGTTTAAAGGATTGTTCTTTATTGCATCTAAAGCAATTTTTGGTGTTGGTATATCGGGTTGACCAATATTTAGGTGATATACCTTACGACCCTTACGTTTTGCTTCTTCGGCAAAAGGAACTAATTTTCTAATAGGTGAAGCTGGCATCGCTTTACCTTTATCGGAGATTATAGGCATTATAAAGTTTTTTTAGAAAAACTATTTCTTTGGTTGTTCTTGAGGTTGAGTTTGTGGCTTAACTTCTCCTTTTATTGTTAAAACAATAGGCTCTTCAGTTGCGTTGGATGAAACTCTTATATGTTTCTGGAATACTCCAGGAATCTTTGTATTGTACTTAACGGTTATCTTCCCTTTTTCTCCTGGTTTAATAGGCTCTTTTGACCACTCGGGAGCTGTGCAACCGCAAGAAGCTTGAACGTTGGTTAAAGTAAGAACTTCTTTGCCATTATTTGTAAATTCAAACTCACATGTGCCGTTAGAGTCCCACTCAACAGTACCATAGTTATGCTCCAAACTTGTAAATGTAATATTTGCTTTGTCTGCCTTTTGTTGAACCTCAGTGGTTTGTGCGTGTAGCATTCCGGCAATAAAAAGTGCTGATAGTGAAAGTAATATCTTTTTCATGGTTTTGATAATTTTAAATTATTGGGTTCAAAGGTATAAGAAAATGATTTATTTACGAATGATTTTTGAAAAGGTTTTTATTTCCAACTGTAAGAATTTAGCATAATTTAGCACAACAATAATACCAAGCAGAATTTAAAGGGATAGAATTGTCAATTTAAAAGAAGGATTCTTAGTAAATTTTAATGAATTATGAAAGTTTAAATGAAATAATAGTGATGAACGAAGTTATTAAGTTTTATACTTGGGTATGCTTATCCATTTTTAATTAAACATTCATCATAGTTTCCGATGATTTCAAACCCAATCTTTTTGTAACAGCTAATTGCCGTATCGTTGTTTGATTTTACGTTTAATCCGATATGATCCACGGTTTTTTTCAAATCCGAACAAAGGGCTGATGTTAGCTTAAACCCTATTCCTTTTCCCCTATAATCGGGGTGCGTGGCAATATTTCCTAATGCTGCTACTTTGTATTCCTTTGAATAGACATGAATCCCAGCAATTCCAACTAACATATTATTGATAAAATAGCCTAAGTACTTTTCTGTTTCTATCATCCTTTTATCAAACCAGTTATCGGGATAAGATTTTTTATAGAATTCTTCGATTAATTGGATATCATCAACAACTAGTTTTCGAATGTTATTATCATTTATCTGCAAAGGGGGGGGTCTAAGAGCCATTTTAATATTGTTTCCAAAATTCTGAATGATATTGTTTTTGCCGAAAATATCAACTAAACCAGGGCTTAGGTGTGCATAGAACTTTGTTGGAAGTATAGGTTTTAACCTCTCAATAAGTTCTCTGAAAGCACTAAAATCTTTATCGTATATAGCAAGTAGGGTAGGAGTTGACATGCCGATGTAAAGCAATGCCAATGCTTTTATTTCGTCATTTTCTTTAAGTGAGTACCAAATTGTTTTGGGCCAGAAAAATTCATCCAAGTCGCCAATTGAATATACCTGTAGTTCAGGGTTGGACATTAAGAATTTAAGAATTTCAGATTTGTTGTGTATTGAGTGGAGTTCCATAGCTTTTACATTTATCAATTAAATTGCTAATATAAAATGGAGTTGGTTTATAATTCTAATATTTTCTTTTAAAGCTATCAAAATAGTGAAATCAAAAAAATAGAGTTTAAGTTTTTTTATAAAAATATTATTTCACTCGCATCGTTTTTTAAAAATAATACGTCTTGGCAGGTAAATAAAAACAAACAATATGAAAAGTTTAGCATTATTACCACTAACAACGCTCGTTGTTTTTGTTTTCTTATCTGCTTGCAAAAAAGAAAACGATGTAAATCAAAAGAATGAATCGAGTTTAAGATTCTCGGTAGTTAACCCAAGTCCTGCTGATGTTAATTCAAAACCTTTTACAATCAGCTATGCAGGTGTATATGATAAGTACCTGTATATGGGAATAACATATACAGGGGGTAAGGTTGGTCATGAGTTTTTTGTAACTTGGGATGGCAATGTTCAAGATATTAATGCCAAGAAGTTTATCGATCTTAAGGTTTTTCATGGAAATACTGTTGACGATGGAACAACACTTATTGCAGATTCTTTACTTTTGGATATTAGCAGTTTAAATATCTCAGATGGTTTGAGGAATGATAAAAGTTTGTATTTTAATGTAATAAATTCATCAGACTTATCTAATGTTATAGTAGTTCCTGCTGTATACTCTAATGATGGAGGAAACAATGGGGGAACAATCACTAACCCAACCCGGTTCAAAAAAGAGGTTCAGGTTGTATCCCAAGAATGCGATAAGGGTGCGTGGGGTAGTTTATGGTTAAAGGGCGTTAGCAGTGATACCTGTTTTCTTCCGAAGATCATTGAGAGTGGCATTGTTTATACACCTGCTTTAAATGATAAACTTAAAATTACCTATGAACGTACTTGGCTTGCTGATTCAACAAATATATGTGGTTCATGGCAAGGTAAGGTTGTTGAAATTATCAATATTAAGGCATTAGAAAAGATGAAATAGACTGATTATAAGTAAAAAACGAGGGGTTGGACGAGCAGAAACAGCTAAATAAATTATTAAAAAGGTGTTCCCGTGGCGATAGAAAAGCGCAGGAACACCTTTACTACTCATACTATGGCTATACTATGAGTATTGCCCTTCGTTTCTCAGGATCACGTGTAATGGCTGAGGAGATAGTGAATGATTCATTTCTAAAGGTTTTTACAAAGGTTGAAAGTCACAATACCGATAAAAGTTTTAAAGCTTGGGTACGAAAAATAGTTGTGAATACTGCACTTGATTATAATAGGAAAGAGTTGAGAAATTTCGACACCATTGAACTCATTGAGGAAAAGCACGATGCTGTTGATGAGGGTTTTGAATTTCCTCATGCAGAAGAGATAATAGATTTACTTCAGAAATTGTCCCCGATGTATCGATTGGTTTTTAACCTTTACGTTATGGAGGGGTACTCACACGAAGAGATTGCTCAAATGCTTGATATTAGCATTAACACATCCCGTTCAAATTTGAGCAGAGCTAAAGAAAGAGTTGTTGAACTTGTTGAAAAGCACCGTTTGTATGCAAAATCCTGACGATAAACATATAATGGATCAAATACGATCGACGCTTGAGGAGTATCAACCTCAATGCACTCATCAGAGCTGGGAAAGAATGTCTGCCCTGCTCGATCAGCAAACAGCTATTCCAAAATCTGGTAAATGGAAAACCTGGCTCAATGGGTTTACGTGTGGTATTATAATATCAATAATATTTATGGGTTCATATTATATTTTCTTCTATTCAAATTCTAACACAATTGAGCAAAATAAGATCTATACGGCCACTAATTCAACAAGTAATACTTTTCAATCTAATACCAGACCAAATTTTAAAAAACAAAAATTAGCAAACTCAGGTATTCCTGAATTATCAGAATCGAATTTGAACTCCTCGAATAGTTCAAGTATTGCTCAGAAAATTAATATTGAACCTGAGATTATTGCTAAGTATCAGACTAGACAAGTTTTTGTTGATGAAATGGAAGAACAATCAAAGGTTCCCATTAATGATTCAGGCTCAATTGCCATATTTGTAAATACAGACATTCAACCAATTCAACCATTAAGAACTTCAAGTACAGGTATTATTATAAAACCAGTTTATGAGAAGGAATTAAGGATTAATCGAAATCATAATAATTCAGTAATTAGGTTGGCTAAGAATGAGGATAAATCGAGAAGAAAACTGTTTGATTGGGGAAAACTCAACTTATCGTTTAATATGCAGGATGATTTATATAAGAATTTTATTGGACCAGACAGGGTAAAATTGGGTTACTCCCCCGAATTGGTTTTTGGAAGTTTTCAAAGCAAAAGAGGTATTAGCCAAGGTGCTGGTATAATGCTAGAGGGGCCAATTTCTAAAGGTTTATCGGTTGGGATTGGTTTTTATAAACGACAGTACAATTGGCAAAACGAAAAGGTATTTCAATCCTTAGAAATAGGAGGTTCGGACACGTCAAAATATGTGATTGATTCAATTCATGTTAATAAAGGTACTTGGAATTACTTTGAAGTACCAATTGAGATTGGTTTACATTTTTTGCATAAGGATAGATCGGAAATTATTCTAAATACCTCAATTGCGGCTGTTATTATGCAGAGTGAAAAATATCAGTACGATAGGATAATTGGCCAAACAACAAATTCTCAGAAGAAAGAACCCAAGCCTTATTCAGATTATAATATTTTCGGAAACCTGACATTGGGTCTTGAATATCGATATCGTTTAGGGGAACGTTGGAATTTGTGGATAGAGCCTTACTTTAAGTGGTACCTGAAAGGGGTTGGTGATACCCCATTTAAACCCAAGTGTTTTGGAGTTAATGTGGGGCTGGTTTACCAGTTTAATTTACATTGACAGGATTAGGTAGGAGTTTTATTGACTTGGTAAGGGTTGCTTATTTGAAATGAAACGGATTGTGGAGCTACGTTTGTATTGATGCAGACAGGATTGCTTGAAAATCCATCGCTGTTGCTTTGTTTTATATGTTTTGTTGTGAAACCCTTCAAGTTAATTTATCTCGGCCTCTTTAATAGTTTTGATGTGCCTTTTGCAACTATTTTGCTTTTATCTTCATTCCAAATATCACATTGAACAGTTATTATCCTATTCTCACTTTCTAATATTGAGGTCTCAGCAATAATGGTTTCCCCTTCATCTACAGCACTTTTATAATCAATATTATTATTGACAGTAACAAAAATAAAATTTTCATTAAAAGCAATCATAGTTGCTCCAATAGCATCATCGATAATTAAAGCGGATATTCCTCCGTGCAATTTTCCAGATGGATTTGTCATTTCATTCCGGATAAGATATTTATATGTTAGCCCTTTTTCGTTAACACTTATAAGAGTTGGATTAAGCCACTTCATTACTGGTGAGCCATATGACTGGGAGTTTTTCCCTATCAGATGTTGTAATTTTTCAATATTCAGTTGCATTTTTATATTTTAAAAGTTTGATTCATTTCATTCAAAAATTTATTGATCTTATGGTTAATGTTTTGTGGTGCGAAATGCGCTGAATCGGGAGGATTCATCTGTTATCATGCGAGACGGAATGCTCGAAAGCTCAATAGAATCTATATATTTTATAATCGCTTGTTAGTTGCTGTGTTTATTTCTTTTTTGTTAGCTCTAATGTGTGTTCAATCAAATCTTTTCCCCCTATATCCCCATGTCCCGGAACAACATATTTGATGCTTTTAAATTTATCCATAACTCTTTTTACTGTTATCCCATAAGAGTTTACATCTCCATCGCCAGTAAACCCAAGGTCTTTTGCTTTTAACTCTTTTATCATACAATCTGCAAATAATATCTTTTCGGAAGGTATCCATACCACAATATTATCAATAGTGTGAGCTGCTCCAAAATAATAACAACATATATCAAACTTGCCAAATTTTAATGCCAATGAATCTATAAAACCATTTTTGGGAACTGGTAATCCTTTCTTTTGGGCGAGTTCTTTAGTCATCTCATTTGCATAAGTCGGCACACCTAAATCATTTATTAGCTTTAAACCTCCCATACTGTCCCAATGCCAATCGTTTGGTATAAATCCAACAATTTTTAGTTGCATTTTATTTTTAATCCATTGAAGCAGATCGTTTGTCAATGAATCTGTCCAAGGCGTATCAAATATAAAAGCCTCATTATTGTTGATTAAAATCATACCATTTGCTGGTACTCGGCCATAACTCGGCACATCCTTATATGAAATATGAACATAAGCTGATGGTGAGATTTTTATTAGCTCAATATCCTTTGTAACTTTAATTGTATCAAACCCTTGGGAATACCCATAAAATTGAATAAATCCAATTATTATAAAAATCAATGTTCTTTTCATGTTTTTAATTTTATTCCGATTCGTAAAATTACTGGTAATGTTTTATGGTTGCGTGCTGTATGTAGTTTTTTTTCTTTTAAATCTTATAGTCAGCACAAATGTTAGGCTAATTATCTATTTACCACGGGTTAAAGAATAAAAACCTTCGGTTCTATCATTTATCCAGTGAGATGCAAGTTCTGTTTTTTCCTGGTGAACTATCAAACTTGCAAAATAATCTCCTTTGAAAATTGTTATTGGAGAGTCTATTGCTTTACCCTTACATAAATGAGGGTATTGGATTGCAAAGGAAACTACTTCGATTATGCTACATCCAATTTCAAAATCCAAACATTTTGATTGTGTTTCGGATATTGTATTGCCTTTATATCGCATTAAATCATGAGTCCAGAATATGTAAGGAGTTTTATTTTCATCAGTTTGATGCTTAATATTTCCAACATTTATAAAATCACCTATTTTTGAAAGCATTAACAGATCCTTTACCGGAATACGAGTTTCTACCAATACAGGATAATCAAATATTCCTTTATATTCCACTGGTTGAATAGCTTTTGTGCGAAAAGAATCCTTATACTCTTGCTCCGATAAACCAAGGTGTTTATGAAATCCAAGGTTTAAACAATTCTTTATTTGCTCATCTAAAATTGTCATAATGCTTCTTTTAAATAGTGAGATAATATTTCGTGGTAACGATTATGTCCATAATATTAAACACAGCATTTTGCTTAATTGTTTTGTTTAGAGTTTGACTTTGTTGAGTTCCCTTCGGTCTGTTAGATTTGCTGAACTTATAAAGGACTTTCGGTTGAAACTGGTGTCTTAACTTTCGTTAATAAAACTACCAAAAAGCGTTAAGAACTCCAAATGTGGCATCTGCCCAAATGCAACCGAGCGTTTTGTGTGAGTTCGGTGGAGCCAATAAATACACTGTTGTACACAAGCTCTTATTCGTCCTTTAATAAGGACTCAACTTGCTTTTGAAGGATTGGAAGTTGTTTTGAGATTATTCCCCAAATTATTACATCATCTATTCTGTCATAACCATGGATTACCCAATTTCGCAAATCAACTATCTTTCTTGCATCGTCAATCGGGAAGGTGGAATCAATTTTTAGAATTCGACTAGCTGCTTCTCCAATAATCTCAAACTCTCGTTCTATTCCCCGTTTAAGAAGTTTATTGGTTTTGTATGCGTTGAAATCTCTATTCTCACCAAGATTCATTAATCGAATCTATCGAGGTTTTGATGTCGAACAAAAATTTTTGGATTTCAAGCTGCATAAATTAGCTGTTTTGTTTGTTCAATACCTTTTATGAAATATGGGTTTGAAAGAGAGTTTTCAGTAAGTAAATCGATGCGGCGTTTAAATAAATCCTGAAGTTTGTAGTGTAAATCAAAATAGTTGTCGGTGTATTGGTCGATTGATAAATTGTCGAAAGAGATTAAAAGATCAATGTCACTGCTCTCATTGAATTGGTCAGTACATACAGAGCCAAAGGCATACATCGTCCTTACCTTGTAAATTTCACAAAGTTTCTTTAAGTCAGTTATCCTATCAGTCAGTATCTTGTTCATTTCATCAATCTGAACTTGAGTCAAATATACAACAATTTCTAAAAATACTAATAAACGATGATGGCTTGTTCAGATGTTTGTGTACAACGTTCCGCGTATTTGTTGTGTTTGTAAGGTTGAAACTGCTTTCTTATCACATGTTAGTAAAACTACCAAAAAGTGATAAGAACTCCAAATGCGTTATCAGTCAAATACGATGTGCTTCGTTGTTTATTCCTCATCATTACTGGCATTCAACATAGGATTATCTAAGTTTTTGGCATTTAACTTTGTTACTACCTTTTCCCCTGTTGTTTTTTCTAATTGCAAACGTGCTGCTTTTGCAACATTCCCGCCTTTTTGAGCAACTACTTTGTTTTCGTGAAAGGTTTTAGGTTCTTTTTTCTTTGAGATTTCGGTGGTAGAAGCTTCCGCTAACATATTCAATACTAATTCAAGATTGGTCATGTGGTCACGAAGGTTTTCTTTTTTTAGGTTTTTATAGCCCTTGTATTGTTTTGTTGTAAGACCACTCCACGCTTTTGTTATTTCATCTGTTAAAATTGCATATTCTTGCCCCTTCTTAACATTTCTGTTATCCCATTCATCTGTAAGTTCCTTTCGAATTTCGATGCTTTTGAGTCGTTGATTTATCCACTCTTTACTATACCCTTTTCGAAGGTAAGTTTCCATCAATCGGTCTATGCCAATTTCGGGATCTTCAATTTCGTCTATTCGTTCTCTTCCAACTTGTGCTAACCACATTTTAAATGGCTCTGCCTTAGGAGATGGAATACTTTGAATCAAGCGGAATAGTTGTTCTGTGTCAGCTACATCGGTCAATCTCATTTTGCCATCAGCAGCGAGCATTTTCAAAGCGTTACAATTTGTAACGGTTTCATTTCCCTCATCTAAAAGTCTCTTTTTGAGTACTCTCCAGTAAGTTTGAGGATTACTACTTTCGGCTAATACACCCACAACATCCACAATAGAAAAATACCATTTCTCATGTGTATCATCCCAAAGAGTGCGTATTTGCTTGTCATTGAATAGTTTTATTGCCGTATCCTGCGTCATATTATTCAAGTTATTATACAAAAATAACCCATTAATTTAAGTTTCGGTTTGAAGTTCAATGGAATTTAGAGCCTGTTTAAATTTAATTTACTAGAAATAAGGCTATTGATTAGCTAATCCGATCAATTTTTCTGAGCTTGCACAAACTCCAATTTGAACAAGCGATGATAAAATACCAAACCAGCCTAACCAATAGCCAATGGCAATGTATAAAGAAAATTCTGAACGACAAGCGCAAGCGCAAAGTACGCCTACGCA
>JABFRB010000052.1 GCA_013141385.1 Bacteroidales bacterium
TGCTTTAGGATCAACAGATCGATACATAAGCAAACCATTTTTCATAAACTTATTGTTCGAATGGTTGAAGGTGATCCCATTACATATCAGAATGTTAAAATTAGTGCTTAAATAAACACCTCAAAAAGAAATTATTGATTAACTTATTTTGTCATTCTCACTATTAAATGGCATTGTTTTGCATCTTTGACTGATTTAGGTAGTTGCAGACTCCAAGCCTCGTCAATTTTAATCTCTTCTGATATTGATGATATATGTAATTTACCCATTTCAATATTGTTGGCAAATGGTTTTTCGTTTAACTTATAATCATTTATAACACTACTGTCTGTTGCAATTATAACATCTGTAACTACTGGCAATTGCTCGGCAGAATTCAAGTAGAATGGAAGAAACTGTTTTATCCTGCTTAAATCCATCTCATAAAGCTCTTCCACTTTTTCGGAACTAAAAGTTTTATTCCATTCTGAAGTCATATCATGCTTTAAATCAATGATGGTAAACAAACCTTGATCTTTTGCCAATTCTTCATTTGCGTTCATAAATTTCTGTACCGATTCGATGGCTGATTTTTTCAATCGTTCGCCTCCTTCACTCGATGTGTACCGGACATGAATAATAACATCGGAAATAGTCTGGTAGTCAAATTGTTTTACCTCTGGCAATTCTATCCGCCACCAGCTGATAACCCCAGCACCTTCGAATGGTAAGTACCGTTCGTCCTTGAAGTTGAGTTCATGCATACCGCTTTCGTTTTGGGCTGTGCTGGCGGCAATAGCACGAATTGGAATATTGTACGTAGTGAAACGGGTATCGGTCTCTTCGGTATCCTCTTCATATTTTTTGCCGCCTATAGCGGTGTTCCTGAATTTGTTCTCCAAAAGGGAAAAGGTGGCGTTTATTCCCGTGTAAGGCCCCACGATGCAAGGAATGGATATTGACACCGTTTTTATACGACGTTTATAGTGACCGGGATAGTCCATATCAAATAATACTTCAGGGAATGCAAATTCGCACTTACCATTTTCACGAAGTTCTATCAATGCCAATGGATTGATTTGCCTCAAAGAAATATGCTTGGTTATCTCGTAATCGTGCCCACGCTCGTTCTGATAAGCTGCCTCCAGCTGTTTTAAACCCACATAAAGTTGTTCGCCTGCCAGCAAACCATCCCTGCCTGCATCAAAATACCCTGCCTGTATAAAATTGGAACTACTAATTCCCCTCTCGAAACAATAGGTCTTTTCGGCTTTTTTGGCGAGTTCATACGCAAGGTTATATACCTGATGGTATAGGGTTTTTAAACTTCCCCGCATCCATGTGTATAGCTCTTCGTTTGTGTATTTGTTCTTGATAAATTCTTCCATTTCATTGGCATTATCTATTGCCTTCTGTTGGTTGGCTATTTCCTGGTTGGCTATCTCTATGCGTATTTGTTGTGCGGTGATTTGTTTATCTATTTGTTTCAACTCATACCCGGCAGCATTGGCTTGGAAAATACGTTCTTGCAAGGCACGGGTGAAGCCACCTTTTTTGCCAGCATTGGTTGATTTATAAGAGATTTCATTTGCATCATTCTGTAAATATTTTGCCCATGCTTGCATCGCTCCCCCTAAAAATGGCCCGCCAAACTGAAATCCTATGCCAATTCCGATTGGCTTTGCATCAATACTTGCTGTAGGTAATAAATGTAAAATACTTGCTAAAAACTCCTTTTTTCCTACATCTACTTGTTTTTGTCTTGCTTCATCAGCTTTATCCATCTCCTCTTTTTCATATTTTATTAATTTCAAACCGCTGTCCCCATTCACAGTTACAATATCATTGGGTATGCCATTGAATTCGGATGTATCAGAAGGCACCAAACTTTCCTCTTTGCCACTTAGCTTCAAATAATATTTCATTCTTTCTTCAGGCCCTTTGCGGTTTTGTTGCAGACTTTCCAAATTCTTCTGTGCTTCATCCAACTGTTTTTTCTTGATTTCCATCACGAGGTTTTGCATCACACCATCGTGTTTCGCACGGATCAATGCAATGGTTTCATTATCCTTTTTCTCTATGGCCGAAAGCAGAGCCCCACCTAAAGATTTCAATTCATTGCACAATTCGAGTGCTTTTTGAAGTAGATAGTAAAATCGGTAGTTAGGCATGGGCGTATTGAGGTCGTTTAGCACTGACGCAATGCTTAAACCCTGTGCAACTGCCTTCACCAGCAAAGCAGGATCAATAGGTGGTTCAAACAATGGCAGTTTACGGAATACCCCTTCAATGTTCTGGCAATGTCTTATTTTGTATAGCCTGTCGGCTATAGTGTCCCAATATCCCATAAGTTTTGGATTGTTTGGAATGCAGAAATACAGGGACGAAGCCGTTCCATATATATTGGCCAAAACGATTTCGTTATTAATGAAATTAATTGGCAAGGTTGTTTGATTGCTGTAGCCCTGTATGGTCTCCATTTCAATCATGGCGTTGCCGAAAGCATCCCATTTATCCAGCAAATTGAGATAGGTTTGAGGTTTGATTCTGCCACGCTTCGGAATCATCATGGGCTTTGGTCCCATGATGTGACCTGCTAATATGTAGAGCTGAGTTGCCTGATTGATACTTTCAATGGTATCCTGCCGGAACAAGTAATCGCCCCATTCAATAATATTATCAATATATTTCATCACCACCCATTTCATATAGGCAACCGGACGGCTACGTGCAACCACATGTGGCATAAAGGGTTTATCCCTCCATTCGGTAATGTCTGAATCGGGCGTGTTTGGTTTCAAGTTGTTGAAAATACCATCTAAAACCCTTTGGCTGTTGATGTTTTTGAACGGAAGAAATTGCCAAAAACGCATATCATCATACCCATCAGCAAGTGGATTAAATACGAAATGATACCACTTCATGGCTTCTTCAAAGTGCTGGGCTTTGCTCAAAGCATCAGCTAATAGTATGGGCGTATGAAAGAATAACTCCCAATTGTATAGTGAATACGGACATTTAAGTTCATGATAAATCGCATTTTTGGTTGAAGAGTTTCCATCGGGATCATAAAACCCAAAGGCACTCGGGAAGTCGCTATCTGGCATTTTATAATTAAAGAAATCCTTTAGTTCACTGGTATTAATCTTGCCAAGCAAATCATGGGTATAGGGATGATAGAAATTAATTTCAGAATTATTCAAAACCTTTAGCAGTTCTTTTTTTTCTGTATTTTCTTCGAAATAGATATTCGTATATTGTCTTGTTGGCGGAGTTGAATCAGAAACCATTTGCCAAGAGTATAATTTGCCATTGGCTTGATTAAAATAATCAATAGAAATAGGTTCAGTATTTATTTCATCGATAACATTTAATACTGTTCCGTTAAATTCAAACGCACCTCTATAATCGCCATCGTTATCTAAAAAATCATCAACATTAATTATTATTTTCTCATCATAAATAACAGGAATAAATTTAAAATATTGAATATCGTGTGTTGAATCAATTGAGCATGAATCAATAGCATCTTTGCTTAACTGTTTTTGCGTCCACTTTCCATTCCTATATTCACTCCAGGTCATTTTTATTTCATAGTACTCTATCGGTTTTGAATTTTCAATTCCCTTTTCATTATTCCCCAATGCATTATAACTCCCACTTGATGAAGCTGGATTAGGTTTTGTTTTCTTCATTATTTGAGGGAAGAAGATCAATAGTCGATTATTCCAAACTACTGGTGTAAGGAAACATCCATTATCATGTATTTTTTCAAACAATATATTTTTTAAATCATTATTCTCAAGCACCTTATTTAACTCCGATCTATTTTCGTCTGTTAGATCCGTTGTCTTAAGCATTAAATATTGTTGATTACCTTTCTTTTCTGAAATGGATCTTAAAAATTTTGTTTCGCTTTCATAATTTTGCGGTAGTATCTTCTTTAAATTAATTAGGCTGTTTTCAAATATTTTCCTGAAGAAACTATATTCAACATCATAAGTCGGAATATCCACCTGCATTTTTTCCCAAGGATACCAGTTCTTTGTATCCAATTCCAGATAGCGGTAATAAAAGAAATATGGAGCATTTCGTGTACGGGAAAATACATGAAGTTTAGACCCTTTACTCCATTGTGTCTGTGTTTGTATAATTTCCCTTTCTCTTTCCCCTTCAATATATAACCCCACTACCTCCATATTTGCCACTTCATCCACTTTATAGAGATAGGCTTTCAAAGCATCGGTTACATTTTGTTTGGTTATATCTTTTTGTAGGAGTTCGCTTTCCAGTTCCCTGAAGAATGGGCTCTTGTCGTCGCGAAGGTGGCTCTCGATCCAGTTTTCAGGGTAGAGGAATACTTTACGGTTGGCTTCCCAAACCCGGTACCGCTGCATCCACTCCCAACGATTTCTGTCCAAAATATTTGGACTTATGTTATTGTGCTCCTCTTCCAACCCCAAAAAGCACCGTTGAATGAATAATTGCACCGATGAAATTGCCTGCTTAATGCGTGATGTTTCCATCACGGCGTCCATTTGCACATCTATAAGGAAATACTCAAAAAGTCCATCGGCATCAGTAACTTCCCATTTTTTCAATTCATCCTGTTGCAACAGGAAACCTATCAATGCATCCCTCTGGTTGTTGCGAAGCTTATCGTGGAGTGGCTTGGCAACCTGCTCCCAGTCGGTTTGGTTGTATTTTGCACGGATGGCATTTTTAATGCTATATGCTATATTTTTGGAAGGTCTGAACTTAGGACCAGGAGCAGCCCACTTGAAAAGTAAATCTGTATGAATGCCAATTTTATCAGCAACGGCAAGGGCTTTTTGCAGTTTAAGTAAGTTGATTTCATTGAGATAATCTTCTAGTTTAGTGAGATTGAAATGGTCTTTGTCAATAAGTTTTTCGATGCGTTCTTTTTTCCATGAGGTAAGATCTGCAATTTTCCCGCAAAGTTCTGTTGCTTCTGAAGCATTGTCATTCGTCCACTTCCAGAAGTCGAGCATGTTTAGTTTGGATTGTGGCAATGAATTGCGCAATCTGACATAGGCTTCCAAACGCAACCAGTGCTCAAGCGTTAGATTGTTAAAGTCAAGGTTGGCGAAATTGACTTTGTGATTTTCAAAAAACAAGATTTCATCCCTGCCTAAACTGAAAGTAGAAATAAGCATGGATGCTTTTACCAATTTAGTCAATGCGGGTTTGCATTCATCAGAGGTAAAATCTGGAATCAGCACAGATAAAGGGATTTGCGTAATAGAAGAAGTTAGGGTTTTCCAGTAAATGTTTTTCAGATCAATCCCTTTTATAGCGATTTTATAAAGTCTTCCAGTTTGTAGCTGTTTTAGATGCGGATTATCCCCACTCCACCACTCATCGGTTGGTTCATCTTGTTGGACATAATTTAACTCAATGTTTTCGAAGATGATTTGTGGCTTGGAGTTACTGTTCTTGACAATAATTGTATAATCTGAATCCACAGTAGGGGCTAGGTATCCATTCCAACTAGTTTCACCCTGTTTAGCACTTTGCTTAATTTTTTCAAATAAGTCGTAAATGGGTTTATCATTTAAACACAGTATTTGCGATACCAATATATCGGTAATCTTTGCTTCAAGTCCTGTAAAGTTAGTAAGTGTTTCGGATACGAATCGATGCGATAGTTGCTGTCGCAGATAAGGCAAAAATATTGTTAGAAACGCAACTCTTTTTCGGGGGGCAGTATTGGGATCGTTTTCATTTTCTGCGAGTTTGTCTAACGAAACGGATACATCACCCTCCTTAATATCTTTCTTCAGATTAGCTTTTACATCATCCGCCAAAGTAGTATTACTGTCGAATACTCCCGAAAGTAGTTCGTTAAATAGTTTTGCCTGTTGATTCTGAATGCGTGTCAGTGCATTTGTCCATGTAGTTGGGTCTATATTCCATTTAAGATCGGTGTCGTTTGCGAATAGTTTATAAGTATTAATTTCCGCATCAGTCAGAATTCCAGTAATCTGAATGCTCCCAACCTTGTCATATTTCAGTTTATTCTTAAGCGTTGCTGTCTCAGCCAATTTATCATGCTTCTCTTTATTTACATCAACAAAAGTAAAGTCAAGATTATAAGGTGCGTTGGTTTTGAATACGATTGTTCCTTCAAGTAACCCGATGATTTTATCCACAGTTTCCGTTTCGAAGATCAACCCCGCTTTAGTACGAACCAACTCACTTGTGGCCTGTTCCTGAATGTTTTTCTCCTGCAAGCTGGAATCGGTAATTTTGCTGTCGGCTACCAAATCTTTATGGGTCTCGTCAATAGCATTCAGACCATCATATAAAGTTTTGCTCAGAAGCAAAATCTCTTTTTTGGATGGGGTAAATGGTTTCTTTTCGTCATCAATATCGTTGATGATATAATTCAATTGTTGGTGCGTAAAGCCTGCGTCTTCCATCTTCCCCCATGTTTTCAGGAACTTCAGCGTGGAGTCAGCATCTTTGAATACATCTCCAAATATTTTAAGGACTAGAATAAAAGCCGGAATCCTTAATCCCAACACTTTCGATAATAAACGAAAGCGATAAAGAATGGATAAATTCTCCAAGGTCAATTTATCTGCCATTCTCATTTCTTCCTTAATGGCAAGGATGTCATCGGCGGAAAGGTTCAAAGCTGCCATCACTACTGGAACATGATCAAGCAATTTGGTTTCTTTACTCAGGAAATCCCCTTTTTCATCTGCCTTAAACACATCATCTATTCCCAACATGTTATGAGTCAAAAACAGGCGTTGGTATAACGATTTCTCCCCCGCCGTACTTATCGGACCCCAAAAAGTGAGTAGCTTTATAAGTTCAAGACCAGTTTTGTCCAGAATTTTCTTTACAGCGGCAAGCTGATGAATCAATTCGGGGTTAATATCGTATTTCTTGGATCTATTTTCTTCGTTACATTCATCGCATTCATCGTCATTGCATTCATCCACACTATCACCACCACAACCTGTATCGATAATAGTATTATTAGTTTTTTCGTCATTGTTCTTCATCGTGGACAATGCAACAATTGCCTTATCCGTTTCATCTATTGTCCAGCCCAGTTTTCGCCATAAACGGATAAAACGTTGTATTTTATCGTATTCAGCACTATACAACGGAGTTCCGTCTAAATGCTGGAGTAAGGCTGTGTTAATGTTGCAGTTATCTTTCTGTTCTATAAAAATCAAATGTAATTTGTACTCAATAAACCAAAAAATACCTCTTTCTCCATTGTGCCCAACAAATGATAAATTAACCAGTTTAAACTTACTATATATTGATTGCTGATTTTTGTCAAGAATTATTTCTCCAGTAATTCTGTTAATATCTCCAATTTTGACAGAATCATTATTATCTGCATAATAAAATATCTGATAGTCTTCAATACAACCTATTTCTTTTTTTTGTTTCTCTCCAAGATTATTTGTTGTTATAATGTGTGAATAAAAAATTGTTCCAGTTGAATAATCTGTTCCCGTTTCAATAACGATCATTTCCCCCACTTTTTTGAAATTACATTTCGCCCAGAGCACAAGGTCTTTTTCTGATATTTCCAAATGCTCCTTTGATTGATTTGGGCAACGTAGCGTTTTTTTACCGATCATTATTTCTACATTTTCTTTAAAGGAAGAAAACAAATCAGCAAATTTTTCCAGTTTCACCAGATCTTCCGCCATTTTAATACCACCTACCATTTTGGCATAATTCTGTAAAAACCTGTAGCTGAAGCGCAGGCTCTCCATGATAATTTTCGACTTACCCTTTGGTAAAAGAGGATTGATAAATTCGGTCTTTATCAAATCGGTCAGATCTTTGTATTCAATCCCTGTCCGGCGAAGAAATTCTTTTTTAATGAGGGTAAGACCTTCATCACCCCGCATGGTAGCCTCATCATGATAGCCGTAGTATTCATAATCGGGCTTTACACCAATTTTCGATTTATACTCGTCATAGGAATAGTTTTTATCGTCAAGAATATTTTTCAATTCATTTTTAATAAAGCATTCCTTGGTGAGGATGATGTACTCCTCTTTGGTGATTCCTAAAAACTCAGCATCAACCGCCTTGTTGACAACCTCATCTTTTAGGTTGGAAAGATTCTGATCATTTCCGCTATTACTCACCCTGAACGTTTTTATCAATTCATAGCGACTGGTATCTAAGTAGTTCAGGTATATTCTAGTGGCATCGATTGGTTGATGATAGGGCAAGGTGAAAGGATATACGGCGTTCTTCAGCATGCAATACGCCTTGTAGGTGGTGTGCTGCGGTTCGGCAAGCAGCTCGCTACTGGTCTCATCATCTACGTTATATGGTTTGAGGCTTTTGGAGGCCACGTAGTTTTCCATTACCTCGTTGACCAAGTCCACGTAGGGTAAAATGGTATTGGTATTCTTACACGTTAACTCTAGACATCTCAGATCGGGCCGACGGTTAAAGAATTTTTCAAGTGGAGTGCCGACTATTCCTTTTAGTTCTGTGAATGGATTTTCAGGATCAAGATTGTTATTCCTTAAGTATTGCAACAATTCTACGAAGTAGGCCGCAGGGCTATACACCGAGTTGCACTCCCCACATTCGCAGAAATCCGCATCACCAAAAAGCAAATCCCAGGAAAGGTTGTTTTTCTTTAGTAAACCTCTAAAATGATCATAGAACTCTGTTATAAGTTTGGTATTAATTTTTATTCCAGATACAACAGAAAGCGGCTTTGACTCTACGCTACCACTATTATATGTCATGTATCGAGCTGTATTCTGGTTATCTTTTTGATTTTCTTGCTTATCTTCAAAAACACATAGGCTCTTATCTATCATATCAATGCCTGTACCTGTATATGCCTCCCTTAGTGCAATCAGCATTTGTTCGTTTCGGACGCGGGTGTGCTGGGCATTGGCATGAATCTGCATGAGAACATTTTCGTCTAATCCTTTACCCACCATCATTTTTACAAACTGCTTTGGAGGGGTGGCTGAAATCTGCATGGAGGTATACAGTTTTGCATTATAAAGCACAGGGATTGCGTCAGGAATAGGGCTTAGGCCTGTAATACGCTTTAATATCTTCATTTGTGCTATAATATCTTCATGATTCTCCACCGGAATATTTTCAAATGCTTTTGCATCACAAATAATATTATAAATTGAATCAGTTTTAATATTGAAATCTGGATGATTCCCAAAAATATCAGCAGTATAGCCGCCAATTGCGTTATTCAATATGGGAATTTGAGGATCTTTCACCATGTTCACCAGCATTGCGGTTGGTTCCTCTTGGAAAAGTTCATTGTAAAGCTTTACTGAAAGAGTATTCTTTTCTACCTCAGTTTTAGCAGTAAAAGAAACCTTAACCTTTTCTATAAATGTTGCTTTATTAAATTTTAAAGCGATATCGCGCATTGAATTAGTTTGATTGTCCTTTTGAAAAATTGAAATCAGATTCTCATTTTCATTGCCCCATTGGGCAAGATTATGTGTAAATTCAAGGTTCTTAACCGTATCAGGGTTAAACCCTTTTTCCTCTGTCAACTCAGGTTTTATTGCAGCCCAATTACCCCCTTTTTCCTCATATAGGTTATTGAAAGCATTTTGCAAAACATTGCTTTTCAAATCGTTTTTGAAGAAACCTATCCTTTTACTGAATTGGTTTTCATTTTTGGGTTGCTTTGCCATGGCTGTTATGTTTTAAAAGTTTTTAATACTGTATCACTTATTGTGTTTATTTGGCACAGACTGCAAGTCTGCGCCAGTTGGGATTTAAGAATTAAATACAAATGTTATTTAAAAGATTTAGTCCAGTAAATACAGAAAGTATAAAGGGTGTTCTTGTATTAAGGCTTTGGTTTAATGTTGTTTTTAGATTTCTTTATTTCACTAAGCACTGTGTCAATTGGTGCAATTTGAAGATGTTGCAGATTAATATTTGTCCTCTCTATTTCGTTTCTGAGGTTTTCCCTTGAGGCGGGAGTCAGAGCCATTCCGAACTGATTCCTAATGTTATTTAAAGAGGCTTGAATCAGGCTCTTTTCTCGCTTCATCTTATCAGATTCGCTTTTATACCTCACGCTAAGTTTGTTAAGATTGTCCTTGGCTTCCGTTACTTTGTTGTGTGTGTAGTAGGCATTAGCCCAGCTAGATATCCCGCAAATAATGGTCATAAATATGCACATGCCCATAAAGAATTTTAGAAGCGAGGCTTTAACGGGTGATGTATCGTTTGGCAGGTTAAATATTTTTATTCCAATAAGAAAAACGGCCAAGATGCTGATACCTGCTGCACCAAAACTGGCAAGTTTTACCAGAAGTTCAAGATTTCCTATGGTTTCAGAGTTTTCCATTTTATTGTCCTCCAATTATTTTTTAGAATTAATTATTTGTAGATGTATAGTGCAGAATTTAGTTTTACCATTTTCCCTCCACAAAAAATGCCTCATCTTTTCCTGGCCAGGGAGGCATTGTAGTAATTACGAACTTTAGTGGTTTACTACCCGTACTCCGAAATTGGAAATGGCAACCTAAGGGAATTGTGATTGCTGTATCCTTGCATACAGGTGTAATTTCTTCTCTGATATCATTTTTTGCCATACCTCGCCCTCTCCGGATAAGAAAAACCACATCTCTTCAACAGTTCTATGGCATACTGCCTTTGAAGTTTTGCCAGTTGGCAATTGGCAAACGCACATCCCACCCCCTTTTAGATTTGTAAGAAGGTATATCTCCGAACCATCGGGAGCGATGTCATCGGGTTTGTCTTTGAGTTTGGTTGTTTGGTACATGGTAATTTAAGATTTAACTGATTTTTTAATGTTACTTACCTTCTTTGGCAGCCGCTAAATCCTTGAGACCATCGCAAATTGTATTTATTCCAGTATGAATTGATGTAGCAATACTTACAGAGGGACTAACTGCTCCGCCAATCGCTAAAGTTGGCAAGGCTGATACAATTCCAACCAAACTGCCAATGGTAATGTTTGCTACTGTAAGTAAACCTCCACTGGCAATCTTTAACCCAGCAGAAATCTTTCTTATCCTTCTTGGATGATTATCCTCTTTAGTTTTTTCTTGCTCTTCATCTAGCTCCAAAATATCATCTGACTTAATTTTATCGGAATACAATCTACCAAGGTTAGTTTCTGAGATGAGATTTTGTTCTTTAGCTAGATGAATAAGCTGATCTATGTCAAGGAGATGAGTATATCCATCAATCAAAGGAATTATTGTTGGTGAGATTACCTTTTGAATTGCCTCCGCATGTTTTAGGATTAACTTGTCAATTTTAGATGTTGACAGTTCTTCGAGTAGTTCCTTATTCGCGTCAAATGCATTTACTACAAGGATTAATGCTTGCTTATCAATGTAATGCATTCGTTCATAATACATTAATTCTAATTGTACCGCATTGAATTTTTGCCCTATTCTGGAAATACGATTCTGATCAATTTTACTTAAGGCAGTTTTAAGAGGTTTGTTTAATAACTCTTCTAAGTCATAAATTGCCTTAGGTTCAGGGCATCTGGCTTTTATCACTTCCGAAATATTCTCGTCGCTAAAACTAATACTCTGATACTTCCCTCGCAGTATCAACCTGATATTTTCACCATTGATATCCAAGGCGACATAGAAAGCCTGAGATGTTTCAGCATAAACCCAACCTTCAACAATTTCACCATTGTTAAGGCGTACTTTTGTGTTGCGTCCAATGTCTTCCATAGTCCTTTATTTGAAGTTAAACATTATCATATTTCAACACCTCCCCAACCTTTTTCTCCCCAATTTCCCTAATCAATTCTTCCAGTAATCCTTTCAATTTTCTAGGCCTTTCTGGTAGCGGTACTGTTTCAATTGCCACACTTCTACTGCCTGTTATTGGCTTTTCCGGTATAGGCCAAGTACCTGTGGCTACCAAATCATTTAGCAATTCGGTAATACTTGAATCTTTATATAATTCAACTATTTTCGAATTTTTTTCATTTATGGGTTTCTTTGCCATGGCTGTTATGTTTTAAAAGTTTTTTAATACTGTTTTACTAGTTTATCTTGTTGTGCTTATTTGGCACAGGCTGTAAGTCTGCGCCAGCAGGGAATGCCCGTATCTTTATTTAGCTCTGCCATTTCTGCTATTTTGCTTTTTATGGTTTGCTTTGCTATTGGTTTTGTTGTTGTTTTCATGGTTTTAATGTATTGTTTTAATAGGCAAAGACTACAAGTCCCCGCCAGCTGGGGATGCCCCGCATCCCCAGCCATTACGGTCCATTTTCTTCAGTTGAAGAGTTTTCATCATTTAAATCAAACATCCATTGCGTTAATGCATAAGAACTGAGGAAGTCTGCTTTAAGTAATGTTTCGACACCTAATCTGAGGACTTGGTTACTTACACCATTACTCATCCAATGATTAAATGCTTTTGGTACTTCAAGTAGATTAAACCCGCAATTTCTGAATCCTTGAGGAACCCATCTAGTACTATTCATAGCCCATAAGTGTTGCAATTGCATACCTAATTGATTTGCAGTTCCGCGCCAATACTGACTACTCACATTTTTAAAAGCACTAGGATTTCTAAAAAGTTCCAATAACCCATATTTTGCATTACCTGTAAGAAGTCTTCCTGTTTCACCAAAAGCTCTCCAATTTCCAGTTAATGCCAATTTGGAACCTTGAACAAATTCTGAAGCAGTTAATTTTAATCCTCCCTTAATTATAATTTTTCCAACTCCTTTTATAATCGTACCTGCGAGAAAAACATCAGAAATTGCTAAGGCAGTCCAAAAAGTTCCACGAACATAATTTCCCTTATCAAAATGATAATTAGCACTTTGAACGGGACCTAGGATCGGCACTAAACTCTTACCAAAGCTTGGCTCTTCCTTTCCAGAAACTATACTTTCCCAAAAACCTTCTTTTGAATCAGTAGATTCTTGTTGAGTACTTTGAGGTGAAGTGCTTTCATCAATTTCTTGAGGATTATTAGATTGCATTTCATCTACTGAACTATCATCAACATTCAATTTAGCGGATGGGACAAAGACAGAACCTGTAACAGTTCTGCTTTCATTCCAGTTTAATCTATATCTTAGGTTTTCAGGGGACAATTGTGAACCAAATGTAATACCATTAGTGTCAAAGCTTAAAAGTGGATTAATGTTATTAAGTTCAGACGTACTTCCCTGTCTTCCATCTTTATCAATGTACTTTATCGAGTTGTTTTTTGAATACGTATAAAGATTATATCCATCAATAAATCCAATAGGATCACAACTCAACCACCTCCCCAACCAAGTCACATAATACCTCACACTATGGTACTCCAAACCGCTTTCCTCATCCCGTTCCATACCAGTATATCGATAACGTTTGGCAGCACATTTTATAACTTTATTTTTTGCTTGGTATGCTGTAGTGCCATAAGGGTGGTATTCTTCATAGCTGATTACTTGAGCCGAATTATCTAACTCCAAGGATGCCGAGCCAAGATGGTTATGCAACTGGTAGCGCACTGTTTGCTCGGGGCTGGTTCTTCCTATAGGTAAACCTAATAATGTTCTGAGTTTTGTTTCTGTGTCAATCATTACAAAGCGGTGTTCCTTATCCATTAGGCTTAGGCTGGTGCGTTCCAGTCCGGCATCAGGGCCGCTGTGTTTTTTGTAAAGTTCGTATCCTGCAATGTAAATCCGCTCGTCTTTTGGCGTGGGTGTTTTGCCTGCTTCTGCCTGGTTCTCGGTAATTTTTCGGATACGTTGTCCCTGCCCGTCGTATTGGTAGTAGGTAGTTTCGGGAGTGCCGCCGTTAGTAAGGCGTTGGCGTATTGTTTTCACCAGCTCTTCCTTAAAGTTCCAGCCCATTTCCTGCAAATGCGGCATAACTGTTATGTAGCCGTGCTGCGCATGGTGTGGGTAGTTATAGGTATAGCTATTATTGCCTTGTCCAACGGTTGTATATTTCAGTCGGTTGCTGTTTGTTTCGTATTCATAAGTTCGTGTCCATTTATTAGGATGGTTCATCTCTTTTATGTTACCAACCTCATCGTATGTGTATATTTCAGTATAGCGTTCAACAGCCATCGGATCACCTGGCTGATGTTGAGGGATCATTTTAGGGCTATCATTCCAGTTGTCATTGGTGGCAAAATTCAGAGCAGTGCCATTTTCCCTGCCTGTTGCTTCTTTTAAACGGTATATGGCATCGTAAATGAATTCACTAACAGGTTCTACCTGCATATTTTTAAAGAAGGTGGTATCATTTGCTTTGTCTTCAATGCGTAAGATGTTTCCTGCAGGGTCATAAGTGTAAAATAAATCCTGAAGGTTTTTATCATTTTTGTTGCTTACCAGATTTGTTAGCTGGAATGTTGTTTTATCGTATTCATAAGTTGTCCATACACCATTGCCGTACTGAATAAAATTGCGTTGCCATTTTTCATTGTAGTCAATATTTTTGATATAAGTTGATGCCACAGCTGTTCCGGGGTGTAAAACAGTTTCCTTATCTAACAGACCTGCCTCGTTGTAGGAAGGTGTAATGATGCTGCCATCAGGTGCTGTTTGTTGGGTGATTCTTCCTAGGGCATCGGTTTCTGTAGTAAACGTAAAAAAACCAGTTTCTAAATCGCTGCCTAAATTGGCATCTATCCAATTGGCAACCTCTTTGTATTTCTTAAATAACTTTCTGGTAGTAGCTAAAGGCTGTCCTTTAAAATCATAATCAGGAGTGTCTATTAAACCTCCTGTATCGTAATGTTGAATAACCTGTCCTAATATGTTTCTGCTTTGTAAAGTGGCTTCGTTAAACCTGTTTACGTTCGTTCTTAAACCAGTCAAAAGGCTTTCGCCATAGATGATTCTATCAAAAATATTATCTAGCGGATCATCTGAACCATCCGCTTTTTTTCGATCGCCACCGATTACTTTGCTATATGTAGGCCTGTGCGCTGTATCGTAGAAATACTGAAACTCATGGTTTCTTTCATCCCAGGTGCGGAGAGGTTTACCCAAAATATTAATCAATAACCAGCGTTGCCCAGCATCCATGCTTTTTTGATATACCTTGTTGCCCAGCATATCGTATTTGTATTGCATTACGGTATTACCTTTATTCCCATTCTCAGATATTTCGCGAGCATCGGTAACAGTGCGGAGGTTGTCTTCTATATCTAATTCAATTTTGGTTCGGTAAAATTCGTCAGCTTCTGTTGATATATTCTTATTGTGGTCAATGGATAATATTGGTCGCCCAAGCGTATCAAAGTGTAAAACATTTGGCGTATTAGCATGTTTGGCAGCTTTCGCAGCGGCTGTTTGTTCCTGTGCATCGTTGATATAATCCGCTCTTGTATTGTCCGTTCTTTTTTTATACCAGTCACTTTCTTTTACCGTATCATTCTGATCGTAAACTTTTTGTTTCCATGAATCGAATTCTATTTTTGAAAAAGTGCCATCGGGCATTTCGGTTTTAATCAATCGATCTGCTGCATCGTAATACATAATAGATGTTACGCCAGTTTCCACCAGTTCTTTACAATCTTCGTAATGCCATGTTACCGAAAAATAGGGTTCGTATTGTTTTACAGGATTGCCTTTGTTGTTTTTTATGGTTCTGCCGTTACCAACCCAACGCAGGTATGGCGTAGTATTCACCGATACTCTTTCCCCTGCACCATCACTAGCATAGGCTATTCCCGGCTCTGCCTGTACTTTTTTCATTGCCACTTCGCCAATGCCATTGGAATATTCAAAGGCTATTTGAACGGGTGAATCAGGCAGTTGTTTAAAATGTTTTTCTCTGGTAATGGAGGCAATGACTGCGGGTTTGCCAGATGTAGCGTAGGTTTCAAAATCATATACAAATCTTGAAGATGCATGGTTTAATAAGTTCTTTCCAATATTGGTCAGTAGAAAGGAGTTTGGAGCTTGGAAAAAGCTAAGGATGGATGCTGATTCTGTTTCATCTGTTATTTCCGAAATACCTATCAGATCATCGGCTTCATTGCCCTTGCCCATTACTGCCACCGCTTTTACAAAGCCCAGCTCATCACTAATGGCTTCAGAGAAATTGCCATTGATGTCTTTCAACCATTGAGGAGAAAGTGTACGGAAGTTAAATCCTTTTTTAGTCGGGTCTGTTTTAAAGTCCAAGTGCTCAATTCTTGACTTATTGCCTAAAGCATCTTCTGTTTCTTCGATAAAAAGAAAATAGGAGCCATAGTATTTTACTTTAGTTATGCCTCCATAAGGATCCGTGTAAGATATTGGAGTGTAGAACCGATTTTGGGCATTTGTTTGACTTTCTATCCCTGTTTTGAATTGAGTTGTGCCGGAACGGATCCACCAGTTGTTATCGCTTTCGCTGTGGGTGAATTTCCCATCGCTTAAAAGTTCTGCATCGACTTTTGTGTCAAATATATCTGTAACCAATTCAGGGGTATAACCCAACTGATAACTTTCAAAAGGCAGAGCCAACGACTCTAAATGATGTAGGGGCAAAGCACCAGTTAAATTGTTTCGGTAATAGGTGGTTCGAATATTTTCGATGAGTCTTTTTTGCGCTTTCCCAGCAACCAGAGTTTTGTTCAATTGGTGGTAAAAAGCGGTGTCGGATTTTATGTCAGAGAGAATGTCTGTAAAGTCTGATAGCGCATAATAGGTATTCGCTTTTGAAACGCCTTTCAGCTCATAAGTTTTTACCTCAGAAGGCAAAGGCAATCGGTGCACGTCATCTCCAAATACATCATTGGTAAATTGGTTTTGAGTATAAATGATAATCGTTTTCCTTTGCTCTGCTTTCGTTTCTTCTGGCAGCAAACTTTCTTCCAGAATCTTTGCCTCAATCCTTGGGTAAACAACCGAAGCGGACTCCAATACATTGCCATATTGGTCTAATTTGATATTCAACGTATGGGCAATACGAGGGTCTTCCGTATTTCTCTCATAGCTAAAAGTGATGGCTTCGCTTTCCTTCACAATAAATACAGCATGTTTGTTTTTGCCTTTGGGTTGTAATAATTCAATTACACAATTATGCGTAGCTACTGAAAAAGGAGTGAGTTCCTTTTTAGTTGCCTCATAAGTGTTATCAAATTTTATGGCATCCTTTGCAAAAGTTTCTGAACGAAGTGCCATCCCTTTGCATGCTCTCAGGGCTTCCTGCCATTCTTGGGCAGTAAGTTGATCAATAATTTTAGGATCAATTCCTAGGGCTGTAATTAACCGGGCATCGGGTAGCGCAACTTCATGATGTGTAACAGGAAATCCTTGCCGTTGCATTTCCTCATACCAGTAATCCTTTGCAAACTGATTGAGGATTTTATTTTTTTGTAAAAATGCTCCTGTGTGATGCCATGATTTGGAAACAATAGGCTCCTGGTGTAAAGTGGCATCGGTAATATTTGTTGCTCCGCTTTTAACCCCATGCTCAAATGTTTCAGCATCTATTTGTTCCACCATTCCAAAACCCCTAAATTCTCTTTCTGGATGATCGTAATAGCCATGGTGGTACTTATATTCGCATACAAATTTATGTCCTGATATTTTATCTTCCGTTGTGGTTTTTGATACACAATGAACAGGAAAATGTAATTTCGTAACCCATGGTTTTCCTGCTTTTTTATCTTCAAGATAAAATTTTGTTGAAGGAGTATATTCTAATGATACTTCTTTGCCCAAATTGTTTTTATAAGAAACCATGATATGCGGTTTCTTGCTGTTCATAAGGTCAATGTATTTTAAAGGAGCATTTTTATCTTTCGTTAAAGGGCTTGACCACACAATACAAGCTACTCCATTCCCCAACAAGTCGATTACTGTTATTTTAGATTGTGAATGAATCTCAGGGAAAGGGTCAATTTCAAATGGTGTTGTACTAAACCGATTACCGCTTAGGTTTTTCCAGCAAGTGAATTTGTTTTTACCTAAATAGATAATATCTGTTGTTCCTGAACCGTCAATATCAGCCAATCGCAGGTATGCAGGATTAAAAGCATCGGGATAATCAAAGATCGGAGAATTATCCAAAGCCACTTTTGCACCGAATTTTCCGTAACCCAAATTTGGCCAATAGCAAACTTCTCCATTTCGGATTCGGACTATATCTGTTGGGCTATCGCCAGACATATCGGCAAGGAAGATTGTTTGCTTTTGATCAGCAAAGACAATGTGTGGCCCAGCTTCTTCATCGAACGGTTTTGTCGTTTTTTGTGCCGCTGCAAATCCATCTCTCCCCTCTGAGGCATACCAGGTAAAAACATTGTCTTCAGAAATGACAACATCAGGTTTTCCATCACCATTCAAATCCAACATTCGGGTATTAGCATCCCCGAAGTTTATATTAGGCAGGGCTTTGAATGAACGTAATCCTTGCCATTCGTTATCGTCGTCCAATTCAAAATAGCCTCTAGGTTCAGCACCAAAACTGACCAGCTGTTTGCCTCCATCAGCATCTAAATCTGCCAATTGTAATTGTCCGCCAAGACCGGCAAAAGATGGTTTGGGAGATACCAATTTGGCCTGCTCAAATTTCCCATCGCCTAGATTATGCTTGTAATACCAGCCATTGGCTTGTTCGGTTAGAATACCCGATAATCCCTCGTTAAATAAATCGGTGAATTGATATTGCTGTTCGTCCAATCCCACAGGTGCATGCACCAAATCTTCTGCGGATATTGTTCTTACATCTCTATTCCAATCATGTTTTTGGTATTTAAACTCCATGGGTGGGAGTTTCTTATGAGAATAAGTTCCATCAGGTTTTTTTATATAACCATAAGAAGTAATCGCTTTCAAAAAAGTAAAATCCTGTTCAATTGAAGTGTCGTACTCAAAGTTGATTGATTTTATCAGTGTTTTTTTATCTGATTTATCGGCCTTTAATGCTAATTCTTCAAACACATGAAATAATAAAACTCGTTTACACAATCGTGTGGTTCTGATTTCGAAACCGGCTTTGTAGTCCGAGAAAGCATCGGGTCTGAAATCCCAAGGATTTATATTTTCAAACGAATTATTTATTAATGATGTGCCATAATCAAAAACCGTTTGGAAGATATAATCGGTCTCAGGGAGGGGTTCATCTCCGAATTGTTTGAATGGAGTTTTGTTTCCGTAAAGAATTTTATCGATGTAGAGATTGGTATATGTAATCTCACCATCCTTCAGCCTATTTCTATTATGTAACAGCGATTCGTTAAAACCAACCTTGTCTTCCTTTTTATAAATATAATGAGAACAATTTCCCTTGTCATCAAACACAAACTCCGGAAGCCACTCATATATTTTTAAACCATCGTCAGGATTTGAAATGATAGAATTATCAGTCCATCCAAAAAGAGTTGTAATATTTTCTTTGGTAATTACCCGCCATTTAATTTTCCCCGATGTTTTTTCTGTCCAGCGTTCTATTCGGGCAAATAATCCTTCAATGCGTGGTTTGTAGTTTCTGATTGTAAATTGCCCATCCTTAGAATCTCTTTCGTTTATGATGTATTCGCCCTTTGTATCCAATTGAAAACTTCCATCTGGTTTCTTTTTAAATTCTGGCACTAAATCCTCGGCTTCAGAAAACAGGAATGTATCGGAGTCAATAGAATCGAGATATTGTGGTAGTCCTTTATCAGTTTTTCGCTTGATTGAACCTAAACTCAAGTTCCAACCTAAGCCAAAAATGCTATTGCCAGCACCGGAACTATATGAAAGACTTAATGATGGCGATGCTCCCCTTGCAGGTGAAAAAGGAAGAGGCAATGAAAAAGAAGAAGTGCCATTGACTGCATTTACGGAGAATTTTTCGTCAATTCCTTTGATAGCACCTCCACCTTTAGGTAAGGATATAGAAGGTACTTCAATTGCATTGGATTTGGTTTTTCCTCCATCCGTTTTAAGGAATTGAGAAGATGCTTTATTTTGAGATTGCTCTTTCATCCGTTCAGAATTCTAATATTATTAATTTACAATAAGTTACATTTGTGCTTTTGACACTCTTTAACGTTCGTATGGAACACCCATGTTTTGTTCATTCGTGTTTGTGCAATCTGCATTACATGGGTGTTTCATATTTCGATTGTTAAAATTGAAAGGCTTGTAAAAACAGAAAAGAAATTTTGATTAAAAAAGCAGAATGCTTAAGAAAAATGGAGTTACCGTAAGAATTGTATGTATTTAATAATCAGAATAATATTTACGAAATGTAAATTTAGAAAATATATATATATAAGTCAATGTCGTTGACTTAAGAAAAAAAGATAAAAATTGTTCTTTGAAATAGTAGAGTTTAGGTTATGTTTATTACATTAGGGGTATAATATAGGTCTCCC
>JABFRB010000053.1 GCA_013141385.1 Bacteroidales bacterium
ATTCCATTGTAAGCCAAACAAGGGAAATTGTTCGCCCTGGCCGAAAGCATGAAAGAAAAAAACGCCCAAAGAAACTCTACTATATGAATTACAAACCTTTATAGCTTAAGTCAACGACATTGATATATAAGTCAACAGTTCTTTTCAGGATCCTAAAATAAAACTTAGTCCTGCTATGGCAAGTGCAAATAGTCCTTAGTTACTTCTCGAATTGAAAAAATTATGTTCCTTAACTTGCCTGATTTCAAAGGAATCAACACATTGACTATGAGTGTGAAATATTTACACAATAAAAAATAAGTTGGCAATATTTATTTCTTCTTAAATAAATTATCAGAGGATTATTGATGCATTCTAGCCTTGTACACTACACGTTTATATATGTATTAAAACTGCATTTAATACCCAGTTAGCCAAAATTAAATACCATCAAAGGGAAATTTGATTTTTTGAGGGTGTTGTAAATTGGTTTTTTACCCCAATTATTCTATATCATACACAATTAGGCTATCGCAATTTGCGATTATTTATATGCAATATCATTTTATTGCAACGCTAACTACGATTGTAGTTTTTGCTGGTTACGGATGAGCAAAAAAAAGTTTTTCGACCTTCCGTACCCCTACGGAAGGGCAAAATGAATCCATTTCGTACTTCCGTACCTCTTCGAAAGGGCAAAATGAACTCATTTCATACTTCCGTACCCCTACGGAAGGGCAAAACGAATCCATTTCATGCTTCCGTACCCCTACGGAAGGGTAAAATGAACTCATTTCATGTTTCCGTACGCCTTCGGAAGGGCAAAAAGAAAAACTTTCGACCATATAATCCCGAAGGGATTGAAATTGAATAGCCCCGCATGCAATGCGGGGAGAAGAATAAGAAAAAAACCAACCACGGAGTGGTTGAATGTAATTAAAGTAAGTATTTTGGATCATACTCAACTCCATGCTCTTTTAGTAGTTCTGTTAACTCCTCAATGTATGTGGATTTTCTGTGATGCTCTTCCTGATTCTTAACGTATTCTATTAACCTATCCTTATCGCTAAATGAATAGGTAAAGGCTGAATATCCATCCTGCCAACCATTGAAAGATGGGAAGATGTTATGTTTTTTTATGCTATCAGTACTGGCTAGTTTAATGTCTTTAATGAGAGAAGCCAAAGAAATATTTGGATGCAAGTGAGTAATAATGTGTAGATGATCGGACACTCCTCCAATACGATATAAATGGCAGTTCTTGTTCTTTAGAACACCCCAAATATATTTATACAGCTCTTCTCTACCCGTGTTGACAAGGGTGTGTTCACGGTTTTTAGTGCTAAATACTATTTGATAGAGAATTTGTGTGTAGGTACTCATGGGTTTGTTTATTATTCAACTCCCTTCGGGGTTGTGATTGATTGTTTTTATACCACGAGTTTCACTCGTGGCTATTCATATTTAAGCCCTTCGGGCTTTTACTAATTCCAATGCAATTCTTGTTTATGATATATGGGTTTGTAATAACCCTCAGCAATTTTTATTTCTACTTCTGTTAAGGTGTGAAATTGACCTCGTAATTTCAAATATACAAATAATAAGAGATTTTAGCCATATAATCCCGAAGGGATTGAAGTTGAATAGCCCCGTATGCAATACGAGGAGAAGTATGAGGAAGAAAACAACCACGGAGTGGTTGAATGTTATTGGTATTATGAATCCTGCAAAAGTAGGTTTTTTGTTCTTTGAAAATTATGCAGACAAAGCTAGAGGAATAGATGGATAGAGACATAGCCTAAATGCCCAACCAGATCATTTTTATTTTAGTTACTTACAGCATCTGGAGAACGGGAGGGTGTAGTTTATTTCTCTTTTTATTTATTATTTCAATAATTTTTTCTTCAATAAGATATATGGTTCACCAAATAATGGCATTGTAAAAATAAAAGCAAATAAAATCTGAAAGATTTCAATAATTCGACCTATCCAATTTAATGGTTTATAATCCTGATAACTACCAAATAGAGATTTCAATGAATCAATTAGAAATATACCAATTGGTAAACCTCTTTTTACTATAGATTTCTTGTTTTCAGAAAGTATTACTATTTTGTTCTGTTTGTCAGATATATTTGTATTTATAATCATCTTAATTAAATCAGATTGAATACTATCTGATAAGATATTCAATGAATTGAAATAATCTTTGTTAACTTTATTTTGAACTATCTCAATATCATAATTAGAGTAAACTATTTCTAAAACATCATAACCATATGTTTTCCCATTAAACTTAGAAACTATAGAGACTGGAATTGGTGTTGGAGGTGGATCTTTGCATATAAGTCTAAAATATATTTCATTTTCTTCCACCATAAAAAAGTTTCCAGAAATGGACTTCAAAGGACTTGTAATTGCGAAATTGTAGTTTTCATATTTTGGAATAAATTTCTTACTAGGTGTTTTTGTTAATACTTCTTTACATAGTGATTGCTCTTTTTTATAATAACTTATTAATGAGTCAATTTTAAGTATTTCATTTTTTATATGATAATCCTTAATTCTGTCATCAACTATATATGAACTTGGATTATTTAAGTAAAGTCTATATTGAATTAGATTTAAAAGAAATAAGCCACTGATAGCAAATAAAACAATATAATTCAATATAATTTGAGAGTTCTTTCTTCTGTATTGTTTTATTAATTGAAAAGAGCAAAAAAGAAAGATTATAAAAAAAATACTAAGAAATACCCATGCAATACTGTTTGTGAATTTTGGATATAGAAGATAATAATTCTGCTTGAGGTAGTCTATGATTGATACTATTGTCAGAAGAAATAATAGAACTATCAGATATGTCAAAAAGAAATATTCTAATATGTAATCCTTAAGCTTCTTCATAATCATTCGCTTTTCAAAATACTATATCCAAAGAATAATTAAAGTTATACCCAACTTAATAGGATTTTATCTTCTGTTTTCCATAACAAAATTAGCAAAAAACATGAATGCTCAAAATTGGTGATGAGCAATATAGAATGCAGGAAGGAATATTGGAGATAATACCGTTTATACGTATGTCTTTTTGATAATCTTTATCAAATTTAGCCAAATAATATGCCATCAAAGGGGAATTTGATTTTTTGAGTGTGTAGTAAACTAGTATGGTTGACCTTCCAGATTCGTGAGAACTGGAAGCGTCAAGTAGTAATAGGTATATTAAAGACTTTGGTTGGTAATTGCTAAATATTATAACAACGCAAACCCGTTAGACATTGGAATTGTAATATTTTTTTTATCCCTGAATTCAGCTATTCTATTGATTGAATTTTCGCCTTGCACTTGTACTTTTTGGTAGATTTCTTCATAATCATTGAAGAGTTGTAATCCATCGTATTTCTGAACTTTTTTAGTAATAAGTGAGTTTATGGCAGCCCAACTCTTTTTTACTTTTTCTTCCTCATCCACATAGTATGCCCACTTTGAGTCAGTCCAATGGTCTGTTACAAGGATGTTTGGAGCCATGGTTTGTGCATGTTTTATTGCAGCCATAGGATCTTTCATTTCGTGGAGGCAAAACTCAAACATTACAACATCCGCTTTTAAGTTGGTAAGGTAGAAATCCGAATGGATTAGAGTGAATTTACTATCAAGGCTTGATTTTACTAGGTTTTCTTTTAGCCTTTGTAATGCTATTTCATCATTATCAATTGCTATAACATTTTTTGATACACGCCCATATTCAATAAATTGTCCTCCACCTGATCCAACGGTAATAATTGTTTGATTATTAAAATCATAAAATTCCAACAGGTTGGATATCATTTTTTTAATGTCCGTTGCCATAGTGTTAATAAGTTGCTGGTTGCTGGTTGCTAGTTTGGCAATTTACAGTATTTTGTTCTTTTTGCGTTTAATATCAAAGTGAAACTTGTGTCGAACATAATACCTAATTAACGTCAGCTCGATGTAAGGTGTCATCCTGAGCGAAGCGAAGAATCTTCTACATATAGATGCTTCACTCCGTTCAGCATGACAAGAAACAGTATGTTCTAGAAATTTCAACCCTTTTCCTTAATAATGATGAATTGCAAAATGAATCCATTGTCATCCTGAGCGGAGCGAAGGATCTTCTAAATATAGATGGTTGCTTTCAGCGAATCCTTCGGATTTCACTTCGTTCAGCATGACAAAGCAACAATCTAATGGTGAACTGAGAATCAGTATATTATGTTTACATCGAATTCACGTTAATTAATAAGAAATCAGCAACTAGTACCTAGCAACTTGCTTTTTTACTTAACCTCAACCTTTTTAATAAATGCATCCTTATATCCCGATTCAACTATGCTGATTAAAGTACTCTTGGCATCCTTTGGGCTGGAGAAATTACCTACATAGTACCTGAATATACCATCACTGCCCTTTGATTCAGTAACTCCAGATATATTTTTGAAGGTTGATAGGTCAACTGGTGCTTTGTGCGACATCAGCTGAATGGTAAACATTGCATCTTTCTTATCAATTCGTACAAAAGCTTTTTCGTAACCAAGTTCTTTTATCTTTTTCAGGGTTGTCATGGCCTCTTCCATCGATTCGGTTGAACCAACGGAGTAGCGATAGAATCCTTCGGGCGATTGTGTTATTTCAATGTTTTGGACGTTTTTGAAGTAATCAGCACCAACATCGGTTTTAAGTGCCATTATTTGAACTGCATAAGTTGATATTTTTACGGATGAATTGGATGTGTTGGTGTTTTCAATTTTGATAATTGGTTTATCCTTCTTAACCTCTCTGGGTTTTTCGATGGTTGTTTTTGTTTCTTTTTTGGTGTTATCAGCAAGTATTTCGGTTTTTGGCTTTTCGATTATTACGGAATCTTTTTTAGGTAAAACTTCAGCAACAAGTTTAGGTGCAACTACAGGAATGGGTTGCAGCTTTGCATCAAAATTGAAATCTTTGTTGGTGTAATCTTCTGGGATGCTTATGTCTTGGGTGAAAGGAAGATATTTGCTGTTTTTTACAAATACTTTGTAGCTACCAACCCCAACTTTATAGGTGAAATTATTATTATTTGGCTCTGGTCTTGCAATAGTGTCATTTTTATCGATATCCAAAATACTTACTTGGTATGGTGAACTGTTAGCATCCGCTAAAATCTTCCCATTTAAGTTAGTATATCGGCTAATATCTAAATGGTAAATATCCCTTTTACCAAAACCGTCCTTAGTGTAAAAGGACAATAATCCTTCCTTCCATCCCTTTATTGGGAAGTAGAATAGGTTATTATCACTATTATTTACAGGATATCCTAGGTTTACAACTTTTGGTGTACCCTCAAGATTAACATAGAAAATATCGAAACCGCCCATTCCCTCGTGTCCTTCGGAGCTAAAAAAAAGGTACTTTTCATCGGGAGATAGGAAAGGGGTTGCCTCATTGAATTTGGTGTTTATTTCAGTGCCTAAATTTACAGGTTCACCCCAAACGCCCTTTTCATTAACAACTGATTTGTAAATATCAAAACCTCCCAAACCACCCTTTCGGTCGCTAATGAAGTAAATGGTGTTGCCATCCTTTGTTAAACAAGCATGGGTTTCGTTGGACTTTGAATTTATAGGTTTTTCAAATTTTAGTGGTTTGATCCACTTATTTTTTTCGATTGTTGTAACATACAAATCCAGATTTTTAGGATCATCCAAATAAAGATATAGGTCTTTCCCATCGTAGGAGAGAAAGCATGTTACAAAGTATTTATCGCCAAGTTGAGTGGTGATTTTTTTGGGTGCAGCCCATTTGCCATTAACTTTGTTTGCAACAAAAATATCATTACCTGTTTTGGTTACATTAGAGTATGCCAATGTACTACCATCGCCAGAAATAACTGCATTGGTGTTTGGAAGTTCATTATTTATTAAGTTTCCGAGGTTTACTGCTTTAACGCTAAGTGAGTCTGTAATAAAATTATTTGCGTTGGAGCAGCATGCTATATTTTGATCAACAATATCAATTAGTTTATCGCCAGGTTTTAAATATTCCTTGTATTTTTTGTAGGCTTCTATTGCTTCGTCGTATCTGCGTTCTATTCTTAATGCTTCGGCAAGTAAATATAAGGTTTCGGTAGGTGCATTCATTTCTTTGAATGAATTTGCATCATAACTTTTAGATATTTTCTGTGAGGCTTCTTCAAAGTAGCTGATTGCCTCACTTTTTTTATCATCGGAATTTAAGAAACAGTAGCCGATTTTAAATTTAAAACTTGCACTCTCAGGTATTAATCTCAATGCTTTTTTAAAGGTTTCGGCTGCTTTATTGAACTGATTATCGGCCATTTGATATTCAGCATCTCTTTCGTAAATAAATATTTTATTCCAGTCTTGGGAATAAATAAGTTTGCTTCCCAGCAGGAAACAAATAGTTAGTATAAATCTGAATTTATACATCCTTTTAGTTTTTAAATAGTTATATACGAAATTTGAAACGATTATATTTCTTTTGCTAAGTTATGGAAAAACGACTTACAAGGAAAAAATAGTTGGTGAAAAGTAGGATGATAAACATCAATGATATTATATCGATGATTAATTCAAGAATGGTTTCGGCTTAATTCATTTTTATGATGTTGATAAATATCACGAAAATTAAAATGATGGGCAGTCCTTGGATAAATTGATACTTTACTATTATCAATTATTTTTAGATCAGAGGTTTTTGGAAAATCCTATATTTCTTATAAACTACTCCTCCCATTTTTTCCATCTCTGCTCGCATTTTTAGATTATTTTCAAGTTCAAGATGGCTATCAATATATTTTAAACCTGCTTTTTGAGCCTCTTCAAGCATTCTTACTCCCATAATGGTGTCAATTCCTTTGTTGCGATAATGCTCCTTAATGGCGCCTAAGAGAAGGTTTAGCTGTTGTGTTTGTTTTTGTGCTTTAAAGATATGAAAGATGCCGAATGGAAGGATATGCCCTTTGCATTTCCGAATTCCTTCAGAAATATCGGGCATAGCTAGTATAAAAGCTACAACACTATTGCTTTCGTTAACAACTACTTTTATAAACCGAGGATCGAGAACGGGCAGATACCGTGTTGCAAACTCATTCATCTCTTGTTCATCGAGTGGTGCAAAACCATATATATCTTTAAAAGACTCATTTACTAGACTCAGCACAGGTTTAACGTAAGGTTTTATCTGCTTTTGGCAAGCAAAGTTGATAACAGTTAATCCTTTATTATTTCTTTGTGCTCTCTCGAGTATTCGGGAATAAAAATCGGGAATGCGATCAGGTACCATTACTTTATATACAACAAGATCAACCTCTTTCTCAAAACCTGCCTGCTCAACAAATTCGGTTAAATATTTAAAATTGCAATTGGATGCAATTACATTGGGTTGATCATACCCTTCGACCAATAATCCTTGGGGGTCTTTATCAGAAAAACCAAGAGGACCAACTAACTTAACGGTACCTTTTTCTTTTGCCCATTTCTCTACACTTTCGAGGAGGGCTTTTGCTACTTCGTAGCTATTATATGTTTCAAGGAAGCAAAACCTAGTGTTATTCTCATTCTGCGCTTGATTGTATTTATGATTGATAATTCCCATAATCCTACCAACAACCTCTCCATTTTGACTTGCAAGCAGGAGAGTGGTGTCGCAGTAGTTGAATGTTTTATTCTTTTTAGGATTGAAGAATTTCCACTCATCTAGGTAAATAGGGGGCGTCCAGTTAGAATGATTTTTATGAATTTTTGCGGGGAGATGGATAAATTTTCGGAGATCGCTTCTTGTTTTAACAGCATAAACTTTAATATCCATAAAAGAATGTGTTTAATTTCAATCCTAAAAGTTTAGAATCGAAATATAAGATTTTTATTAGTTCTACTTTGACAGATTTGAAAAAAACACGAAAAATCAACCTAATTTACCCCTATCCCTAAAGGGTGTAGGTTGATTTTTCTGCTTTCTCCCTTTAGGGTAAGGGGTAAAAAAGAAGAACCGAAGTGAAACGAGTTCGACGAAGTCAAAAATCAGGTGTAACCCTAATCTGCCAAAGTAGAATTAGGTAGGTTTGTAAAACCTATAAATTCAGAAATTCTATGATTAGGAGAGTTTTTCAATTTATTCAATAACTATAACTTTTCTTTCCCTCATATTATAACGTTCTCCTGCTTTAAGTAGATAGAACTCTCGACTGTTTTTAGGTAGAACTTTTTGTTCATATCTTTTCTTTGCCCAATCGGCTTTATCTCTAATTTCAGAAAAAAAAGTTCCATCATAAACAGCAACATAGTGCTGACCAATAACTTCGAATTCATTGCCTGTAACTACAATTGCTGTGTTTTCATCGAGCCCAATTCCTAGTAAATTAGGGTGTTTATCAAGTATCTCGAAAATATCGAACTGACGATTGAGTGCAAGTAAATGTTGATCAATTGCAATATTCTTAACAAAACCAAACCCTTCCTGATGATCACCTATTAGGATGGTGTTGGTTTTTGTATCGCCTCTAACTAGGAAAGATCCTTGAATTGTTGCTCCTGCTGAACTGCCGCCAATTACTCCACCTCTATCAAGCAACTTGAAGAATTCCTCAAAGGCCTTAGTCTTGGCATAAGCATCAACCAATCGCCATTGTCTTCCACCCGTAAACCATAGGCCTTTGGCTTGTTTAATTGGGGTAATGAATGAATCGGTGTTTGCTATTTGTGGATTGCGTGTATGTAAAATGGTTATTTTTTTAAAACCAATAGTTTCAAATGGTCTTTTTATAGTTGGGTTAAAATCGGGTTTGGCTAAAAGTTCATCTTCGGATGCGGTTACAACTATTACAATTGGAGAATCAACACCGCCTGATAAATCCAGAAATTTTTGATATATTTTTTGGTCGGTAAGATTTCCACCAACAATAATAAGAGAGCCTTTTTGTGGTCCTGTTGTATAGGTCGTACTAGTTTCTGTTTTATTACAGCTGCTTAGAACTATTATTAAAAACAGGGAGATTAGTTTTCGCATGATAATAGGATTAGAATCCAAAATTATCAATTATTATGTCAAAAAGGTATTATTGAACTAAAGTTTAAGACTGATATTGTATTATATCAATTGGCATTACCAAATTAAAAGTTGTAAACTCCTTTGGACTATTTGCAACTTCAATTTGATATTACGTACAAAAAAAGTACTGTGAATCAATGAATTATGAAATTGAAATCAGTAATTAGTGTAATTGTAAGTAAACTTTAACAGACGGGTTAACCCGTCTGTTATACACCTAGATATTATTACATTATAATACCAATAACACTAGTAGTTGAGTATAATTACAAGAACTTAAGTTTAACTTCTTTCAGAAATTTTTCTCGTAGAATCTGAGCCATACGCTTAACAACTGTCCGCCGAATTTCAAGTTCAACAGGTAGGCTAGGATCTTGATGTGCGATATTTATGCAGGTGCCAATTACAAAATTAATTTCATCGCTTTCGAGTATTAGTTTTACCATTTGATCCGATGGACCATTACCTAAACTTGATGTTTCATTGAATCTATTCAGAATTTCAGTTGCTTTACTTAGGGTGAGAATTCCTTCGGTAACTAAATCTGCACCTTCCATCTGGCTTACGGGGGGTAAATCGGGATCGGTAAACTCAAAACTGTCTGTTATATCGAGTTTAAGCTCACGGGCAATAATATCAACTGTTGTGGCTCCGCTGATTATGCGTTTCCCCTGAAAGTCGGAGAAAATCTTTGCAAGTTTAACATCGTTATCTTTTTCATAGGGAGGCCCAGTGCAAATAAGAAGTTTGCGAGGTTCGCGAAAATATATTGTTGCACAGCTTGCATCATCTTTTGGGTGATAACCATCATTAACATAGGCCATGTTCACAACTTTGGTGCTCAGCTTACGAGCTGAGATATCATGCTCATTTTTTACTATACGAGCTACAAACTCGCGGGCTTCGTCGCCCCAACCAAATGGATGATCTGGACCACCCATGCCCGATTGGGTAATACCATCGCTCCAAAGAGTAATTCTATCCTCCTTTTGGGGTGTGAATGTGCAATATTTTAGCTCTTTGCCAGCATTTTTATCGCTTTTAAGTATAACGCATTGCCATTGCATTTCCATTTTCTGCGTGCCACGCATAATCATACATTCTGGATTATCATACTCAAGTATTTGAGTTTCTCCATTATGTTCAATGTCTACAATTGTGAAGGTTGAATAGCTCATCTTGCGTTCGGAGCAAACGGGAAGGGTATTCATAATTATTTCGGCAATGGTGTTGATATCCTTATGCTCCTTGGTGAAATTAAGCGCAAGGGTAGAGGTGAGGGTGGCTAATACATTAGCCTTAACACCATGTCCCATACCATCCGATAGTACAACGATGGTTCTTTCCTCCCCTTGTACCCTCTGAGAGTAAAATACATCTCCGCAGATACGCTCTCCATCGTAATTCTTTTGCTGGCAGTTAACCTCTATGAAAAAGTTATTGGACATGGGGATGATTGATGTTATTGTTTATATGTAATAAATTCAAGTTACTTGTTACTAGTTGCTGATTTCTAATTATTTATTTGATAAATCGATCACTGTAAACCTTAACCTGTTTGAAATCGAATAAAATACATGAAGGATAAGATATTGTGAACAAACTAGCATCTTGTACCCAGTAACTAGCATCTTAAGTTAATTATTTGATAATCAATGTTAAATTTTTCACTTTTCACTTTTCGTTTTCTTATCACCTTCCTTGTATGCCTGAATAATTGAATTAAGCATCTGTTCTGTTTCTGATGCACCTTCGCCGAGTAAAAATCCAATCTTTTGAACCATGGCTAAGTTTTTATCAATTACATCGGTAACACGCTTTAAAACCTCTTCTTTTTGAACTTCAGGAGCGTAAAGATCACGGATGACTGCACCAACAATACTGCTCTTCTTAATGGTAAAAACTGATATGTTTAAAAGACTTTCCTTGTAGTGAATATCACGGTTTAAGATATCATCGTTATTCTGAATTACGTATGAAAACAAACTGTGTATGTTGTATGGAATTAGTGTTTTCAGATCTGCTCCTACGAGACCTGGTATTATCTCGTTGATTTCCAGAGCATCATCACCCAGAAGATCTATGAAACTTTGGTTGCTTTGAACAATCTTCATCTTTTTGTCGATGATAACCACTGCCGAAGGCAATTTTTTAAGCATTGTGGTAATTGTATCGGAGGCTTCTCGGGCGGCATCCTGTTCTGTGCGAGCCTTTTTTTCCGATTCCTTTAGCGCATCTTGAGTTTTTGCAAGTTTCTCGTTCGTGGCACGAAGGGTCTTAATATACTCCTGGCGGTTCTTTAGTGTATAATTCAGGCACATATCAGTATTTGCTAATCCTGATGCAACTGCAACTGCAAAATCTCGACACGATGGATAACCACAAGCTTCACAACCAGAATCTTTCTCAATGAATTCTTTGTCGATTACCTTGAGCACCTCCTCTACCTTTTCCTCGGGTGGGTCGGATAATCTTTGATCATCAATTGTAAAGGTTCTTGAGAAGTCAAGTTTTTCAAGTTTTTCAATATGCTTTTCCCATGTTTTGCGGTTAAAAGTCTTTAGCCGCTTGTTAGCGTAGTTTACAACCATGGTACGACGGATAAACTTTTTACCACCTTTTGAAGTACCTGGTCCCATAATACATCCTTCGCAGTAGAACAGATTCAAATGTCGACCAATTATTTCAGCGCCGGATTCGAATTGTTGAACTGCCTGAAGCAGATTATCCCTACCATTTACACTAATAACAACACCAGTTAGTAGTTCTTCGCTAATATCTACGGCTTGAAGTACTCCTCTGCTTACTGGGTAAAGAGATCCTTTGTAACCTATAGGTTCATCAAATTCCGAATATTCAAAAGTGCTTTCCTTGATGTTAAATTCATCGAATAACTCTCGAAGTTCAACGAACGAAAGGACAGAGTCTATCTTTCCATCACCCTCCTCATACATTTTAATCTCCTCTTTGTTCTGGATACAAGGACTGATAAGCACAACCTTAACATCGTCACCATATGTTTTATGTACGGCTTTTGCCGTAGCAACCATAGGAGATATAATTGGAGCAAGATTATTTACTAAATCGGGGTGATACTTTTCAACTAAAGAAACAACCACAGGGCAAGTGGTTGTGAGGAAGTATTTACCTTTAAAATTATCGAAAAGTTTCTTGTACTCACGAGCAATAAGATCGACCCCGAAGGTTACCTCGCAAACATAAGTAAACCCTAGCGATTTTATCATTTCAACAAATTTGCGATAATCAGTAATATCAGCAAATTCACCCGAAATGCTAGGTGCGCAGATTGCTGCAACCTTTGCTCCAGAGTTTAACAATGATTTTACCTCATCTTTGGATGAGTAATACTGTACGGCATTTACAGGACAGATATTTAGGCAACTTCCACAACCTATGCATCTCTCAGGCACAATTTTGGCATAATTTTGTCCACCTTTTACCTCTATTGCCTTTACTGGGCACACCCTAACACAGGCATAGCAGTTAATGCAGCTCTCCTTATTTATTTCGAATAATTGCGACATTTAATGACCAAATTAGGGTGATTACTATTTCTTAAACTTGTTATTTAGGATATCGATAATACTTAATTCTGTAACACCAGTGTATATTTCATCATCAATCTTAACAACCGGCCCTTCAGCACACTTCCCAAAACAATGACCTCCATGAAAGAAAACTTTTTCAATAAGGTTGTTGTCCTTTAGATATTTATCGATTACTTTTAGTGTAGTTTTATTGCCTCGAGCAAAACATGAACTTCCAAGACAAATCACTACTTCGATTTTATTATTCATTCAATTTCTTTTGTTAATCTTCTAACAAACAAAGTTATGAAATATAAATCAATTAGCTATAATATAGGATTATTGATTATAGCCTTCTGTAGGCCTTTAAATATCTAGGCTTTAGAGGATATGATTTATAACACGTTCTGATAATTCTACAAAGTTACTAAAATGTTGGGGATTAGCATTTGTTTTACTAAATTGTTCCCTTAATATTATCATAAAAAGTCATTTAAAAAATTGATAAACAATGGAATAACTACTGTTATTAAATAAACACTAAAAAATAACAATAAGGTTTATGTTCTGATATTGATATATTTAACGTTTTTTTACCGATTAAATTTAAAAAACATTTAATGGAAGATACAATTAATTTACTATTAGAGAAATATAGTCACTCACGTAGGGATAGTTTAATTCCCATTCTCCAAGAAATACAGGAGGAGTTGGGATACCTTTCGGAACAAGCCATAGTACAAGTGGGAAATCATCTTAATATACCAACAAGTAAAATCTATGGTCTAGCAACTTTTTATAACCAATTTAGATTTGAACCTAAAGGGAAATACCACATTCAGGTTTGTCATGGTACTGCATGTCATATATTTGGTGCAGTTAAAATTATCGATATCATTGAAAAAAAGTTAAAAGTTAAAGCAGGGCATACAACCCGTAATGGTAAATTTAGTTTAGAGATTGTTCAGTGCATTGGTGCCTGTGCGCAAGCACCTGTAATTTCTGTTAATGGTGAGTATCATAGTAATCTCTCCGAAACTCATCTAGGGCAATTACTTGTTGATCTGAACGGAGAATAAAATTTATTGAAATATTGATAAAAATAATATGGATAACCTCATTAATCCAAACGATACAAAATTTTTCCTAGAGCATGTATTAATCAACGATCCTTTAGGTTATTCTAAGGATGTTAAAAATAAACTTGATTTTTTTCGTCGTAATAGAATTTCTAAACCAGTCATATATCTTGGTATTACAAGTTCATCAATTTGTGCAGGTGTACTTGATGTTCGAATTGCAATTGAATCATATGTTTCTGAGAAGAACTTAGACATTGATTTGGTCGTTGTTGGTAGTATAGGATTATGTTCAGATGAACCTTTGGTTGATGTACAACTTCCAGGAAAAAATAGGATTATTTTCCGCAAGGTTACTCCAAATGATATCCCAACAATACTGGATGGGGTTTTGAATAAGTTTGTACCATCGGAACTAGTTTTGGGACAGTATCGACATGAGTTATATGAGCCATGGCAGGGAATTCCCTTTATTGATGATTTGGAATATTTTAAGGGACAAAATCGTGTTGTATTAGCAAATTGCGGGAGAATTGATCCCAATAGTATTATCGATTACATGGCTTTTGGAGGATATCGTGCCCTGTCGAAAGCTCTTCGTAATCATACATACGAAGAAATATGCTCCATGATTGAGCAGAGTGGCTTAAGAGGTCGTGGTGGCGGAGGATATCCAACAGGAACAAAGTGGAGAAAGGCATTGCAGGTTTCAACCGATCAGCGCTATATGATTTGTAATGCCGATGAAAGCGATCCTGGTGCATTTGTTTATCGGTTACTGATGGAGAGTGATCCACATAGAATAATTGAAGGGTTGATTATTAGTGCATACGCAGTGGGAGCAAGCAAAGCAATTATATATACCCGAAATAGCAATATTTTAACCGTTGAAAGGCTTGAATTAGCAATTAAGCAAGCTTACGAGGTTGGTTTATTGGGTTATAATATACTTGATAGCGGATTTAATATTGAAATGTCTGTTCGCAAAGGCCCAGGCGCTTATGTTTGCGGGGAGGAGACTGCTTTAATAAAAAGTATTGAGGGGAAACGGGGAATGCCAACCGTAAAACCGCCATATCCAACAGAGCAAGGTCTTTTTGGAAGACCCACTGTTGTAAATAATGTTGAAACCGTTGCAAATGTTTCAAGCATTATCCTTAATGGGGTAGATTGGTATACTTCAATTGGAACAGAAAAATCAAAGGGTACAAAGTTGTTTTCTATTTCTGGTAAAGTTTCAAATACATGCTTTGTTGAGGTATCGATGGGTACGTCACTATCAAAAATTATTGATATTACTGGTGGCACATTAAATAGTAAAAAGTTAAAAGCTATTCATATTGGTGGCCCATCAGGGTTTAGCGTACTACCTGAAGAGTTGGATATCCAGATCGACTTTGATAAAATGAAAGAGGCTGGAATTGCAATGGGGTCTGGAGGTATACAGGTTATCGATGATTCGGTTTGTATGATTGACCTAGTTAAGTATTTCATGTATTTTATTCAAAAAGAGAGTTGTGGTAAATGTATTCCTTGCCGTGAAGGTTCACGTAGGATGCTAGAAATTTTACAAAATATCACCCGACGACCAGTTAGCGAGAATGGACAAAACACTCTCGAACGTTTCAAAGGGGTAATACACCTCGAAAGTCTTGCTGAAGTGATGCGTGATACTTCGCTCTGTGGGCTTGGACAAAACGCTTCAAATCCAGTACTCCGCTCATTAAAACTTTTTCGCGAGGAGTACGAGGAGCACATTTTTGATCGTAAATGTAAAGCAGGTGTTTGTCGTGATTTGCGTACATTCTATATTGATATTGAAAAGTGTACTGGTTGTACAGCATGTGCAAAGAAATGCCCAACTAATGCTATTATAGGAACACCCCGCTCACCTTACTTTGTTGTTGAGGATAAGTGTATTGGGTGCGGTATTTGTGAAGAAGTATGCAAATTTTCAGCAGTTTACTTTAAGTAGTAAGAATGAGTTACAAAAAACCTAAGCAGTTATGCAATTCAATATTGAGGTAAATAACAGGGTTATAGAGGCACGTAAAGGTGAAACCATTCTTTCCACACTTTATCGGAATGGAATCAAAGTTCCAACCCTTTGTAACATGAAAGACCTCTCACCAACTGGTGCATGCAGAATTTGTGTAGTGGAGGTAGAGGGCAAGGAGAACCTGATTACTTCGTGCTCTCATCCTGTTGAGGAATCGATGCGTATTAAAACGCATTCTCCACGAGTTGTTAAGGCACGTAAGACTCTAGTTGAGTTGCTTTTGTCGAATCATCCTGATGATTGTTTATACTGCGAAAGAAATGGTTGTTGCGAATTACAAGATTTAGCAATTGACCTTAATATCCGCGAGCGTAGAATTTCTGGTAAAAAGAGCCGTCATAAACTCGATTTATCAAGTCCAAGCATTGTTAGAGATCCTGCTAAATGTATTCTTTGTGGAAGATGTGTTCGTGTTTGCGATGAAATACAATCCGTTTCCACCCTCGATTTTTTAAATAGAGGAAACAAAACGCTTATAGGAACGGCTATGGCTCGTGATCTGAATTTCTCAAGCTGTATTAATTGCGGTAGATGTGTAATGGTTTGTCCAACTGGGGCACTACATGAACATGGCTATATGGATGAGGTTTTAGATTCGCTAAATAACCCAGCACTAAATGTTATTGTTCAGTATGGTCCTGCAGTTACAGTATCATTGGCCGAAGAGTTTGGAATAAAACCGGGTAAGGATATTAATGGATTAATCAATGCTGCTTTAAGAAAAATAGGTTTCAACTATATCTTTGATACTGCTTTTGCTGCTGATGTTGCTGTTATGGAAACGGTTGAGACATTGATGCAGAAGTTGGAGTCAAACGATGGATTTCCAGTAATATCAAGTTGTTGCCCTGCTTGGATAAAATATGCCGAACAGTTTTACCCAGAGGTTCTTCCGTTAATTTCAACATGTAAATCGCCACAGCAGATGCTGGGTTCAATTATCAAATCCTACTTTGCATCAGAGCAAGGAATCAACCCTAATTCAATATACTCAGTTGCTATTATGCCATGCTTGGCTAAGAAATTTGAGGCTCAGCGTGAGGAGATGACCCATAAAACTATTTCCGATGTGGACGTAGTGCTTACAACAAGAGAGTTCTCTCGCCTAATTCAACTTTATGGTATCGATATGCATAATATAGAGCCCCAGACACCTGATTCCCCTTTTGGTGTGCGGAGTTCAGCGAGTAAACTATTCGGAGTTTCTGGAGGTACAACCGAAGCAATGCTAAGAACACTTCATTTTAGGATGACAGGTAAAGAGATGTCATCGATGAAATATCAGGAATTAAGAATGGTAAATGGCGTTAAGGAGGTTGCCGTTAAGATTGGAGGAAAGGAGATTAAGATTGTAATTGCTAATGGTTTTGCAGGGATTAGAAATCTTATGGATGGAATTCTAAATAAAACAATTAACGCTCATTTTATTGAAATAATGGCTTGTCCTGGCGGTTGTGTTAATGGCGGTGGTCAACCATTTAAATCTGATGATAAAGATGTAAAAGCCAGAATGCGGACTCTTTATGATATTGATGAAATTGATAGCCTAAAAGTTTCGCATAAAAATCCATTAGCTATGGATCTGTATGAAAAATATTTAGAGAAACCCGGAAGTGATAAAGCTAAGCGGCATTTGCATACTTGTTATAGCAAAAGGGATGTGCTTCTATAGAAATTTAAGGAAATAATAAAAATCAAAGTTCAATATAAAATTAATAAAGACAACAATATACGATGCCCCTCAATAAAGAACAAGTCAAACTAGTTTATACCGTTAAAGAACTCTGTAGGGTTTGCTATACGTGCGTAAGGGAATGTCCTGCTAAGGCTATTCGGATTATTAATGGTCAGGCAGAAGTTATGAGCGAGAGGTGTATAGGATGTGGTAACTGTATAAAAGTTTGTAGTCAGGAAGCAAAAGTATTTTATCAATCTAGGTTAGATGTTAAAAATCTACTCCAATCAGAAGATAAAGTTGCTGCTATCATTGCCCCTAGTTTTCCAGCCGAATTTACTGATATTAAAGATTACCACAAATTTGTTGGTATGGTTAGAGCACTTGGATTTGATTATGTTTTTGAGGTAGCGTTTGGAGCCGATTTAGTTGCAAAGAAATACAAGGGGTTACTTGAAGAACGATCGGGTAAAAACTACATTTCTTCAGACTGCCCTGCAATCGTTTCTTATATAAGATATTACCATCCAGCATTGGTTAAAAACCTAGCACCTGTAGTATCGCCAATGGTGGCTATGGCTCGTGTTGTTAAGAAAAAACTTGATAAAGACGTTAAGATTGTTTTTGTAGGCCCATGTATTGCTAAAAAAGCTGAGTCGGAAGAGATTGAGGAGGCTCTTACCTTTCGTGAGTTGCGAGGTATGTTTGAATTATCCGAATTAAAACCTGAATTAGTTGAGGCTTCGGAATTTGACCCTCCACATGCTGGGCGTGGAGCTATTTTCCCGGTTAGCCGAGGATTAATACAAACTGTAAATATTTTTGATGATGTAGTAGAGGGCAATGTTATAGTGGCTGAGGGACGGATTGGCTTTCAGGAGGCGATTAAGGAATTTGAAGCCAACAGTTTGAAGGGACAAAACCTCGAATTGCTTTGCTGCGAGGGATGTATAATGGGTCCAGGTATGACCCCTGGTGGCAAGCGATTTGAACGTAGAACATACATTAGTTCTTATGTGCAACAGAGGCTAACCCCTGAGCATCTAGATGAGTGGAAGAATTCTTTTGAAGAGTTCTGCGATATAGACATGGTGAAAGAATTCCAACCTTCTGATAGACGAAAACCATTACCCTCAGAGGACGAGGTTCACAAAGTATTAGCCTCAATGGGAAAGTTCTCAAATCGCGATCATCTTAATTGTGGTGCTTGTGGATATGATACATGTACGGAACATGCCATTGCCATTGTTGAAGGTTTAGCAGAGGTCGAGATGTGCTTGCCTTATACCATAGAGGAAATGCATGCTTCTTTAAAAGATCTTGCAGTTTCCAATGAGAAACTCGCAAAAGTTCAACAAGCTCTAAAACAATCGGAAAAACTAGCTCACATGGGTCAACTTTCAGCAGGTATTGCCCATGAATTAAACAACCCCCTTGGAGTTGTTATGATGTATAGTAACATACTTTTAGATGAGTATCCACCTGATGATCCAATTAGGCAAGATATAGAACTCATTGCATCTCAAGCAGAAAGGTGTAAGAAAATAGTAAGTGGTTTGTTGAATTTTGCTCGTAAAAATCAGGTTAAACTTGAAGTTATAAATCTGAAAAAATTGGCTGAGGATAGCATTAAATCTGTAATTGTTCCTCATAACGTTAAAACATCTGTTGCATGTACTTCAAGTAATTGTGAAGCACAATTAGATTATGAGCAAATGATGCAAGTTTTAACCAATTTGAATAAGAATGCGATTGAAGCAATGCCAACAGGAGGTTTTCTGTCTATTGAGGTTGGTGGGACTGAAAAGGAAGTGATTTTTAATATAAAAGATACAGGAACTGGCATTCCAGAAGAGAATATGGATAAATTATATACTCCTTTTTTCACTACAAAGGGTATTGGGAAGGGTACAGGTCTTGGGCTTGCTACAACTTATGGTATTGTTAAAATGCATAAGGGTAGGATAGAGGTTGAGTCAAATAATGATAGATTAAAAGGTCCAACAGGAACTACTTTTAGAATTATTATTCCTCGTGAAGAAGGGGAAGCGAGTGAGGGAGAAGAGTGAAGAATGAAGAGCGAAAAATGAAAAGACGGAAGACAGACGGAAAAACTAGCATCAAATAAATAACAACAATTATATAAACAATGCCAAACTATTCAAATAAAACTATTCTGATTGTTGATGATGACATCGACTATCTATTTCAATTAAAACTTCAGGTTGAAAAATTTGGTTTTAATGTAGTAGTGGCTGAGAGTCAGAAGGAAGCCGAAAACTTACTATCCTCGCTAAAACCCGATTTAGCAATTCTTGACCTGATGATGGAGAACGATGATAGCGGGTTTATACTATGCTATAAGATGAAACGGAGATACCCTGATGTACCTATCATCATTGCAACAGCGGTAGCGGCTGAAACAGGGATGACCTTTGGCATTAGCACTGAGCAAGAACGTAAGTGGATTAGAGCCGATTTGTACCTAGAAAAAGGAATCCGTACAGATCAGCTGCACAAGGAGATTTTAAAACTACTAAAACTCTAGCATGGAGAAACTTGATGTATTGGTCGTTGATGATGAACCGGGCATAAGATCTGGTATAAACCGAATACTACGTAATTTTTCGGTTAGTTACCCTTTTATGGATGATGATATTCAGTTCAACATTCTTGAGGCAGCAACGGGGGAAGAGGCGTTAGATATAATCAATAAAAAACTTCCTGCAATTGTACTTCTCGATAATAAATTGCCCGGAATGCAGGGCGTTGAGGTGCTTGAGTACATCAATAATAATCAGCTCGATATCCTTGTGATGATGATAACATCTTTCGCATCACTTGAACTAGCTGTTAGTGCAACAAATATAGGAGCCTACGATTTTGTTCCAAAACCCTTTACTCCACAGGAATTAAAGGCCTCGATGGAGAATATTGCCAAGCATTACTTTCTCCGTAGAATGACCCGAAAATTACACAAAGAGGGTAAAATAATCCGTTTCAAATTCTTAACAGTCCTTTCGCATGAGTTAAAATCACCATTAAATGCCATTGAAGGTTATTTAAAATTAATGCAAGAAAAGCAGGCAGGTGATAACATTGATGATTATCAGGAGATGATAGATAGATCCCTTTCGCGTGTTAAATCGATGAGAAACCTGATAATGGATCTTCTTGATCTTACAAGGATTGATTCAGGTAAGAAGAAACGCGATTTGCGAGAGATAGATCTTGAACTAATCGCTAAATCTGCAATTGATGGAATGACACCGCTTGCAGTTCAACGGGATGTTAAACTAAATTTAAATGTTGAAAATCAGCTGTCATTTATGGCTGACGGTGAAGAGATGGAAATTATTTTTAACAACATGATTTCAAATGCTGTTAAATATAACAAGGATGGAGGCTCTGTGAATGTATCAATAAAATCAACTTCTGATGAGGTTATCGTTAAAATAGAGGATACGGGTTTTGGAATCGAGAAAGAGGATATCCCAAAGCTATTCCAAGAATTTTCCAGAATAAAGAATTCATCAACAAAAAATATTTCTGGTAGCGGTTTAGGCTTATCGATTGTTAAAAAATTAGTAGATTTATATAATGGAAGAATAGAGGTTGAAAGTTCACCAGCACAGGGTACTACATTCACTTTATACTTCCCAATTTTACCTTCTTTAAATGAAATTACTGGATTAACCTGATAAAATCGTAATATTGCAAAAAAATACTAGATGAAGTTACCCGAGAAAACAGTTGAAAGGCTAAGCGTGTACCGTCGTACTTTGTTGGAATGTTTGACCAAGGGCAAAACACATATATATTCACATGAGTTAGCACGATTGCATAATATAACTGCTGTGCAGGTGCGCCGTGATCTTATGCTAATTGGGTATTCGAGCATGAAAAAGAAAGGCTATGATGCCCGTGAACTCATTGAAGTTATTAGTAAATTACTTGACCATAAGAACGGCTTGAATGTTATAGTTATTGGAATGGGTAATCTTGGAAGAGCTGTTACAACATATTTTACAGGTAAACGTCCTAAACTAAATATAGTGGCAACGTTTGATGTGGATTCTAATAAAACAAATAGAGTCATATCAGGTGTTAACTGTTATCATATCAAAGATTTAAAAGATATGATTAAGGCCAACAAAATATCAATTGCAATAATAACATCTCCCCCAGAAGCCACTGCAACAATAGCCGAAACGCTCGTAGCAGCAGGTATTAAAGGTATTTTAAACTTTACTACCACTCCAATTAATGCACCTGAAAGCGTTTTTCTTGAAGAGTTTGATATGATTACTTCAATTGAAAAAGTTGCATACTTTGTAAAGGATCAGGTTAAGAGTTAGTGGTTGCAATCCGAAAATATTTTTTAGAATATTTCAATTATCAATATAAATGTTAGTACATTATGGCTTTGAAGAAGCCAAGAAAATTAAGAACGCTGTTGTAACTACAGGCTCATTTGATGGAGTTCATATTGGTCATAAAACCATAATTAACAGGATAAACGAAATTGCAAGGAGTATTGAAGGCGAATCGGTTTTAATTACATTTTACCCGCATCCTCGAAAAGTCCTTTACCCCGAAACACAGGGTAAGGATTTGATGTTTATCAACTCTCAGAAGGAGAAAATTGAACTGTTGGGCAAAACAGGACTCGATCATCTTATCATTGTAAATTTTACACTTGAGTTTTCCCGAGTTTCATCGCATGAATTTATCAGAAATTTTTTAGTTGCAAAGATTAACGCAAAATTCATTGTTGTTGGATTTAATCATCATTTCGGGCATAATCGTGAAGGAGATTACTCCTATCTCTATAAACTGAAAGAGGAGTTGGGTTTTGAAGTGGAAGAGATTCCCGAACAGGATATACAGCACGAAACGGTTAGTTCTACAACAATTCGTAAAGCAATAAAAGATGGTCGTGTCCAAAGGGCAAATGCTTACCTTGATCATAAGTACATAATTATTGGCTCATTAGGTAAAGGAACGCACTATTTCACCAATGCTGGTTTCCCAACTTTAAACATTCAAATTGAAGAGGTAGGAAAGTTAATCCCTCCAGCAGGTATTTACGCAACTTCCTTGGAGTGGAACAGCAGAAATTATAAGGCAATGCTTATAGTTTGGGTTGATGAGGAGAATGATGCATTGCATCTACAGAATCAGTTTGTAGAAATTCATATTCTTGATTTTGATAATCAGTTTCCAGATGGTGATGCTACTATTTATTTTCAGAAGCAAATATCGGTTGGCTTAAAAATTAATAATCCATCACAGTTGAAGCACCAACTTAGCCAAGGGCAAAAAGCTATAGATGAGTTAATATATTGACCTGATTTATATCATTTGTTATTTGAATAACAGATAGTATCTTTGTAGTGTAATTATCGTTTAAAGTATAAATATCACTTCAACTTCTAAGGTGTTGAATAGTTCGACTCCAAGGAATCTTGAAAATGTCTGATCCAAAAGAAATGGTCTGATGGAAAAGAGGCTCGGAGCAGCGCTAATTCTGGTTGAGAATCGGGATAGCGTAAACAAATTAAACCAGATTTTATCTGTTCATTCCGATGTAATTATCGGTCGACAAGGCATTCCATTAAGGGATCGTAACCTAAGTGTAATCTCGCTTATGCTCGAAGGCACAAGCGATGAGCTTAGCGCACTTACTGGTCCCATTGGTAAACTTGAAGGAGTTCAGGTAAAAACCCTTATGATGAAGGGTTAATTGGCTTTTTAATCAACTTCTAGCAATCTTTTATTATCAGCCAAGGTAGGTTGTGTAATTGAATTGTTTATTGATTAATAATACTATATATGAAATTCAAACCAGAAACATACAGAATCCCCGATGAGCGGATGAAACCTTTTATTGATTCTGAGGAAATTTGGGGATACATAAACAGCACAAAACCAACCAAAGAAAAGGTTAGGCAGGTTATTGCAAAAGCAATGGATAAGCAACGTCTTAATCTTGAGGATACTGCAACTCTTGTAAATACTACCGATCCTGAACTTGTTGAGGAGATTTTGCAGGGAGCTCGTACGCTTAAGGAGAAGGTTTATGGGAACAGGATTGTCCTCTTTGCCCCTTTATACATTGGGAACAAGTGTACCAATAACTGCAAATACTGTGGATTTAGATCATCAAACAAGGAGGCTGTTCGGAAAACCCTTGCCGATGATGAAATTGTTAAGGAGGTTGAGGCTCTTGAGGAGAATGGTCAAAAACGTTTGATTCTGGTTTATGGAGAGCATCAGAACTACTCACCTGAGTATATTGCTCACACCGTAAAATTGGTTTATGGGGTTAAGAAGAATAATGGCGAGATTCGAAGAGTAAATATCAATGCAGCACCTTTAGATATTGAAGGTTTTAAAACCGTTAAAGAATCGGGAATTGGAACCTATCAGGTTTTTCAGGAAACCTACGATCCCGAAGCATATGAAAACTATCACCCATCGGGTAAAAAGCGCGATTACGAATGGCGATTAACCTCACTTGACCGTGCTCAAGAAGCAGGACTCGATGATGTTGGAATTGGTGCCCTGTTTGGCCTATACGATTGGAGATTCGAAGTGCTTTCCTTAATAAGACATACCAATCACCTAGAGGCTTGCTACAATGTTGGCCCTCATACAATCTCGTTTCCACGTATTAAATCAGCGGCATCGCTTGATATTACTGATAAACACTTTGTATCCGATGAGGATTTTGTTAAACTAGTTGCAATTCTGCGCCTTGCAGTTCCTTACACAGGCTTAATACTCACAGCCCGCGAACCCGTTAATATAAGGAGGCAAGTAATCCAATTTGGTGTTTCTCAGATTGATGGGGGAACCAAAATTGAACTTGGTTCATACTCACACACCGAGAATGATAAGCAAAACTTAAATCGTGAGCAGTTTACAATAAACGATAATCGCTCATTAAGCGAGATTATTGACGAACTCATCGAAAACGATTATATCCCATCGTTCTGTACTGCTTGCTATCGATTAGGAAGAACGGGAGAGCATTTCATGGAATTTTCCGTACCCGGTTTTATTAAACGTTACTGCACCCCAAATGCACTGATGACATTAACCGAATACCTTGTTGATTATGGAACACCAGAACAAAAAGAGAAAGGTTATAAACTGATTGAAAAGAATCTTAACCAGCTAAATGGACATCAAGATGCTGAAGAGGTGAGAAGGCGAATAGATAAGATAATTGCAGGCGAAAGAGACCTTTACTTTTAGAAACTGTTTGAGTTTTTTTTAAGGTTGATATCTCAAGATATTCAATAGACCAATGTGGGTAGGATTTCCCCCTTATTTTAAGGGGGAACACAAGGGGGTATAACCTTAATATTACATTCAACAGCAAACCTGAATAATAAACTTATCATTCACAATTAGACTATCGCAAATTGCGATAGTTGGGATGCAGTGAAATTTCATACTAATTCAAATCTGCTCTAGCGGGATTTAATAAAATTCTTACAATATTTATGTTAATAAAATAAGGTAATATGGTTGATTTTATTGGTTGTTTAATTTTCTGCTAAGGTTTTTAAAACCTTATTTTCAAATATTTACCTTAGTAGAAAAGTATTGTTTATACAAAATTTCAACCTTATTACATTATTCAAAAAACTCAATTATGTATACAAGTAATATCAATTAAAAAATCAAAATTAACATACCAAATCCAAACTCTCTAAACAGCAATCCTGCATAATAATCTTACCATTCACAGTTAGGCTATCGCAAATTGCGATAGTTGAGATGCAGCGGCATTTCATTGCAACGCAATTCACAATTGTGGACTTACAATAGGGTTTTGCGTTTTAGCAAATCACGTAGCTAGCAGTTTGGCTTAACTTTTACCGTTGGTTGTTATTTGGTAATGCAAAAATGGTTATTCTGTTTTGCTTGCGTATGGCTTGGAATGCCGAGTGGGTGGAGTATTAATCTGTAATTTTTTTTAGGATGAGTCTATTTTAAGAACTCTTTCTAAAATAGTAAATACCATGTAGCATTGAAAGCAGGATAAAACAAATCATTATGACTGCAATGAATATCAGTACAAGTAGAGGAGAATTAGTTGAGACAGTTAGGAAACAAAACAAACTGATACTCACTAACATCCCTGAAAATGAAAGTACCATACATTTTTTACATTTTCCGAGCTTCTTTTTGGCAAGCGTCGTAATATTTTTATTTTGTCCACAACAGGGTGACATAACACAATCATTTTATACATTAAAAAATATTATTCCCATTCGTCCGGATTGTTGCAATTATGCACGTAAATCAAATAGAAAAGCAGTATAAAGAGCCCGACCGCCCAGGCAATTGGCTGCCATCTAAAATCCTGCCATATTTCAGTAATATTTAAAGCCGCAACTAATGCTGAGCCGAACCCAATTACAAACGCTAAATATAATTCTTCTAATCTTGTGCATTTTTGAGGACAACATATGGACTTCCAAAAATTAAATAATAAAATAACAATAATTATAAATAAGACTATTACAACCACTAAAATTAAAATCAACAATAAATATAGCCAAAAACCACTAACACTATAAGCAAGAACCAAATATTCAAAAAAACCTTTTATTAAAAAGAATAACCCGCAAAGTATTACAAGAATTAATTGCCAAAGAATAAGTAGCAGTTTGCATTTCCAACAATTTTTTATGCAAGGTAACCATGTGAATAAAAGAATCAAAGCAAATATAGACATAATAACCGCCTTCCATAGAAGAATATTTTTAACCGGTATTACCCAGAAAAGCACTCCACTTATGGCAGCATGAACCGCAAATAACATCCACAATATTACAGCAGATCCCAAAGCGGTCAATAATAATCCGCGTTTTATTGAACACCAAACGCTTTCGCAGTCTGGCACACAGATTTCTTCAGGTATATTAGGGCATCCAGTAACTTTAACCAATACCGGTTGGTGACTACATTCAAAATCAGCTTCTCCTTCCAATGTTAATGGACTTGGCCCAAAGTCGGAAGCAATAATTTGACCATCAACTTCCAACTCTGCTGAGATTGTATCGCCACAAGGTGAGGTTATATCGGCTTTAACCAACATATGCCTTTTATCGTAATCTGCATCACAATCTCGGACTTTTCTTTTTACAATTGCAGTGGGGCAAGAAGGAGAAATAATAAAATTAATCGTTTTGCCTGCACAATTAATAGGTGTATTAACTATTAAGCTCGCAGTATAAACACCTGGTTGGCACAATACAGTTATTGAATTAGTATATGGGGATGAAGAAGATAACGATATAAGAATATTAGGAGTATTGGGTATTACTAATGTCGCATTTATAAGGGGGCAATTTGTATTCAAAGATGGAGTAATTGTGTAAGTAAAAATCACAGGTCTATTGCCGTTTGCATCACATTCTCCAATATTTGTCTGTAAATCTAATTGAGGACAGCAATCATCACATGCTGGTATAATTAAATCCACATTTATTGGTGGGCAATCAGACGGAGTGGCTAATGTCAAGGTTACAGTATAAGTGTGACCGGCAGGTAATGATAAACCAGAAACATTATTCATCAAGGGGCCGATTGGTATTGATAGTCCTAGGAAATTCCCAAATGAAGAAATATTTAATGTCCCAACTATATCGGGACATCGAGGGTTAGTCGAAGGGGTAATTATATAATCAAAGCTTACTTGCTGAATTCCGTTTACACAGCGTCCTATCTTAATTTTAGTTAGTTCTAATGTTGGGCAACAACATGGAATTGGTGGAATGGTTTGAAGGTATTGATAAGCCTCCTCTGCACATTTGGCATATATTAAAATCCTTTCATTGCATAGACATTCTGTTTGAATTGTTAGACTCCATGTTCCATTTGGGAATGTAGTCCATAATATTATCGTTTGACCAATAGTTTGATGACCATCACATTCAATTTTAAAATCTAACACATCACATATGCTGTCTATTATGGTTCCATTCAGTATTAATTGAACTCCCAGACTATTTAATGAGTGTTGAACGCTTGTTAACGATATTGTACTCATTTTGTTCCAGTTTATTAGGATGTGAAGACAATTTATAATAACATATTGTAAATATATGACAGTTTAATAGCATTGCGTCTTAATTAAAACAGAATCTCCCCCTCGGCTAAGTTTGCTTTCAACTAACTCGCAAATGTACGCTCGGTCAGAGGAGCATAACCTCATCGTCTTTAAATTGCGATCTTTGACCACAGAAAATTCCTGCTTAAAACGTTTTCCCTGCTCAGCAAGATTTGCTTTCAGCAAATTTTACCAAGCAGGATTTTTTTATCAAATATAAAAATATTTATGTTTATAAAAATTCTTTATTTATGAACATATTGTTTTTTAATTTTGAGATATACAACATGTATATACTTAATTTTTAACCATTTCGGTGTAAGTTGTTCTTTGAGCTAATTATATGAATAACACAGTTTGCTGAATGCTTCCTGTTCCTGTAAAATTGAGGGTTGGTTTGGCGAGTTACAGGGTCAATTTGGAGAGCTTAAGTATCAATTTGATGAGTTGCAGGTTTGGTTTGACGAACTTAAGGCTTTATTTGGCGAATTATACGCTAGAGTTCCGAACTTTTTAAAAGTTCGGAACTCTTATCAGGATCGATTTAGCGAATTGCAGCGTTCATTCGGCGAGTTTAACATCTCATTTTGCGAATTTAACATCTCATTCTGCGAGTTTAATATTACGTTATGTGATGTTACTATCGCATCTTGCGAGCTTAAGCGTTCATTTAACGTATTGCAGAGTCAATTTAACGAGCTTAAGGGACGATTTAACGTATTGCAGAGTTAATTTAACGAGCTTAATATCGCATCCTGCGAGCTTAAGGGACGATCCGACGTATTGCTGAATCGATCCGACGCATTGCAGAGTCGTTCCGACGTGTTGCAAGGTCAATCCGACGTATTGCAGAATCGATCCGACGCATTGCAGGGTCAATCTAGCAAGTTTCTGGGTTGTTCTGGTAAGTTTCCAACTCAATCTAACTAACTTAAGAAGCGTTCTGGCGAGTTTCCAATTCAATCTAGCGAATTTAAGGGACAATCTAACGTATTGTAACGTTCATTTAACGCATTGCAGAGTCAATTCGACGTATTGTAGAATCGATCCGACGAGGTATTTTGAGAGTGTAAAGAAGATTGTGTAAACAGATTTTTTATTGTCTGAGAGTGTAAAGAAGATTGTGTAAACAGATTTTTTATTGTCTACACCTATTTTCAAAGATAATCAAATACTGATTAAGAATTAAGCCCCAATGAGCGATAGGCGAAGTCCAAGCCTCCTCGATGTTT